>JABDQZ010000326.1 GCA_013041975.1 Gammaproteobacteria bacterium | reverse complement strand
GTCATTGGGCCCGCTGACCGGGCCGCTCAGTTGCTGTACAGTAAAAACCGAGGCAATGGTTGCTGGCATCGCCTTTCGAGTCGACCGATTTTGCCAAGGCTATGGCGGCGGGTCTTCGTTCAGCCGCCTTACTGTATTTCAGTTTGGATGTGTTTAAACGTCTTTGCGAGGACAAAGGTTTTGGAGCCCGCTATTTCAAATGGCAGGCTGATATTAGGCATCCGATAGTTGCAGGACTTAGCTGGTTGAAATGGATTATCGTACCGGCGGGTTTCATTGCCGGCGTAATGGAGTTCCAGTCGAGTGATTTCTATCGCGAGTCTCTTGGGCGGATAGTTTTTATCCTCGCATTCGTGTCCTTAGCTCTGTTTTTGCAACGACTGCTGAATCCGAAAGGAAAAGTTATTGGTTTGTTATTGACGCCAGAATCGCCTATTACATTAGGCCAGGTCCGCTATCTCTGGTACCCACTGGCTGTTGGAGCACCTCTAGTGCTAGCTCTGTCTGCGGCGTTAGGCTACTACTACACAGTACATTATCTTTCCTGGCGACTGCTGGAAACCATATGGGTCATTCTAGCAGCTGCGCTTTTAAATCTGATAGTTAACCGTTGGCTGCAATTGCGCATTCAGCAACGCATGCTTAAAGAGGCGAAGCAGCAAGCTATCGTTGTTCAAGCTGAAAGTTTAGATGGCGACGGTATGGCAGTACCCCTGGATGACCTGGAGATGGAAGATGCCGAGATTGGTGAACAGGCGACCAAACTGGTAAGGGTTTTCGTGTTAGGTACACTACTGGTCGGTCTGTGGTTGATCTGGGCTGAGGTGCTACCGGCTTTGGCAATTTTTGAGAAGGTAACACTTTGGAATAACACTGTTGAGATAGCCCAGACAGTGACCCAGCCCGATGGCACGTCAGCCATCAGTAAATATGTTGATGTTGTGCCTATCACGCTGGCTGATCTGGGGCTGGCCATCATCATCCTGGTACTGACTATCTTTGCCTCGCGTAATATCCCCGGACTGATGGAAATCACAATACTTCAGCGTTTGCCCATGACCTCTGGTGGTAGCTATGCCATTACTGCGATTACGACTTATATTATCACTGGCGTTGGGCTTGTACTGAGCTTCGGTGCTATTGGCATTGGTTGGGCTAAGGTTCAATGGCTGGTGGCAGCCATGACTGTTGGGATAGGGTTTGGCATGAAGGAAATCATTACCAACTTCATCTCGGGTTTGATCATCTTGTTTGAGCGCCCTATCCGGGTAGGCGATGTGGTTACTGTCGGGAACGTTAGCGGCGTGGTTTCGCGTATCCGTATTCGTGCTACAGTCATTACCGATTTTGATCGCAAAGAACTGATTGTTCCTAATCAACGTTTTATCACCGATGAGGTGCTGAACTGGACGCTTTCTGATTCAATCATCAGGGTTGTCTTCCCGGTTTCGGTATCAAACCGGTCAGATGTGGCCCAGATACGACAGTTGCTTATTGATCTGGCCATGGAACACCCAATGGTTTTACCGGACCCTGCTCCGAGTGTTGTATTTAATGGCTTTGGACCAGGGGCCTTGCTGTTCAATCTGAGAGTGTTTATACGTCGTGAGGATTATGCCAAGGTTTTGGATTCAGTGAACACGGCTATCCAGTTAAAGCTCAAAGAGGAAGGTGTTGAAATGGCTACCGATCGCCAGGAAATTCAGGTACGCCCGGCAGTTGAAGAACAAAAGCGGTTTGTTTCTCCGTTTGAAGCAAAGGGGAAAAATCCACCCGATGAAACTGCTTGATGCTTTTTGAATCGTTGGCTTGCTTTCAATCAATGATGGCTTTTACCGAGGAATAGCAATACAGGGGTTCAGCAGTTCTAGAAACCACCTGACCGGAATAGTCGATCAGCAGCCGTTCAATTTAATACATCAGGTAAGGGCAACAGTCTGCGTTGTGGTAAATACGGACCTCTCTTCGACGGTCTTACTCAGTAAATTAGACACATCTTGTTATTAACTTCGATTAGGCTAATTTGATCTTTGCAAGCACTTTTAATGCCCGGTTAAAGTCAAAACGCTCATAGTTCTATCGTTATTTTATGGTTCTAGCTGCTGTAAAACGGAAGTCATGCCATTATTACCAACGTGATTCTCATTTTGTAACCAAGATTAAAAAAGAACTACGAATTAATTGGTGATTTTTGTTAGCTCAACTTTTTTTCAGCTTTTTAATCAGGTCTTTTGGTGCTGATTTTTGAAGCCAGGCTTTGACATTTTTCTCTTTTGACCAATCAGTTTCAGGTGTTATTTCTTTTTTTGACAGCTTGTTTTTATTTCTTGAAATTTTTTTCAACACTGAAAAAGAATATGGTCGTACTGAATTAAATGGCCTGACTATTACCTGTAAACCAGATTTATGAAAAAACCATGCAAGTTGCCAGTAAACATGCGCCTGCCATTGAATCTGCTTTTTTGAAAGCCTGGCATCCATCAACCTTTTGTCTTTAGAGGCATACCGACTCTTTCTCTGTGAAAATATATGTGCCGGGGGTGGTAAAATAAAATCAAAAACAAAACGCGCACGCCAGTCTGAAGCCAGGATAAATTTCTTTATTCCCGGAATTTTTATTCGTTCCCATTCAACATCGGGATATTTATTTTTTTCCTCCCATAATTCATCATGAACAGTATAACGTTCATTCATTCCTTTAAACGGGAAAGCGAAATGAATTTCACGGGGGCGATGCGTTAAAGGTTCAACCTTCCACCATTTATCCATGGATATGTCTATTCCAAGTTCACCTGGCCAACCATGGATCTTACTGACCATATATGATTTTCCGGAACCAGGGGTACCAGTAATAACCCAGGAACCAGTTTTCATTTTATCCGGGTATAAGATTCCATTTTTTTCCTTCAGCTTCATTTTGCGGCTTTCAAGAAAATCGAATCCTTTGTCGGTTCTTGCTTTCATTCGCTCTGGATTAACGTGAAATTCTTCTTGAATAAAATTATCTATATCATAAGCACCGGCAATATTAAGAAGAGCCATCAGCATAATATCTTTATCTCCACTTTCCAGAGCATCTTTTAGGTATTCTGCTGCAACTTCCGGGTTATGAAGTGCCTTATCGTGTGTTCCTATTACATTTTCCATAGAAATATCCTTACGTCCGATTCTTAACGACTGTTGACGGTTGGCAAAGAAATCATTATCAGCTTTTCAATTCCTTGATCAAGGATTCCAGTTATTCTTAAATCTTTAACAAACTATTATCGACAATACCATGAAAACTGGATGGATAACTGGAGTTCAGCTGTTGTTGCTGCCTGATGGGGTGATTTTTCCTGGTCTATTAGGAAATAATGAAATTCGCACCAAAGATCAATTGCAGACATTCCTAGGCATGTAGTTCTGGTGAAATAACTCCTCTTTATGCTGGATTCTGTTGAATAAGTCGGTCTTTATTTTGTTATTTTCCAATCTTGGTTGCTGTGGGCAAGTTTCCTGAAGGCATTATTCTGTAGACATTTTGGTTTTAAATGACAGGCTTAAAAGTCCTTCTGGCGAATGAGGTTGAATGCCATGCTCAGCTAACCAGCCGATCATATGAGATGCAACATAAGCAGTACCGACCTAGTGGGGCTTAACCTGTCGATGCGACACATTGGCTACATAGAAAAAAGTTTGTTTACCCCGTCGTCTACCCCATGCTCATTTTTGCCATAAAAAAGGGACTACGATTTCTCGTAACCCGCTGAGTTTATTGGTCGGAGCGAAAGAATTTGAACCTTCGACCCCCACAACCCCATAAAACTACCCTTTTAAACAATAACTAGTTGTTTAATAGAGATATTAACCTTAGGAACCAGAAACAAAATAATGTATTTCATACTCGGCATGTCTTCGACTATTGCTGTCGGTTGATTCGGTAATTACAAGAACTGTTATTGATTAACCGTCTAGGTAAAAATTACAAAGTATTATTTTCTGGAAAAGACGTTTTCCTTGGAGTGAAACAGCGTATAAACAACTGGCACAAACGCCAGTGTAATTAAAGTTGAAGCCACCAATACCCCGATGACAACACTTGTTAGTAGTGGTTAACCGAAATGACGATTAATGATTTTCATCGAAACAAGTAGAAAGTATTGTTTCCCTTTTTACCTTCTACAGACAATTATTAACATAGCCCCAGGATATGGGACTATTGTTCTATAGGAGAAAATTCAGTGAATAAATTATTGCCCGACGCCATTTACAGTGCGATCGATGATGTCGATATCGGGCCTTATGACCTCGATTATGATCTGGATGAAATGATCCGTCATCGAAATTGCCTCACTCGTCGTAGATTTCATATCTACGATGAAGAACCTGAAAACCGCAAGCGTAAACGTGTTCGAAATAAAGCGATAGAATTCGATAGCTTCTAGTCTTACTTTCCTGCTGAGTATTTTCACCAGTAGGGATTTCACTACCTTAGGCCAAAAGAAACCACGTAGCTAACAAAACCTTCTATGGATGAATGATAGCGATTAAATAGACTGGCTATAGCACCAAAGGTTTCGCCTTTCTGCCAGCGATCCCACATCAGGGATTTTTCTTCTTCGGTGTAACGACGTCTTGTTCTTTGTTTCATCTTCAACATCCTCCTCTCTATAATGAGAGATTAGATGTTGCGTCGACCGGTTGAGACCACAGGTAAAAGCCGTCGATCACATATAAGCTTCCCAGCCATTGAACAAGGAGAA
>JABDQZ010000318.1 GCA_013041975.1 Gammaproteobacteria bacterium | reverse complement strand
CCAACATTGTACTGATAAAGATTGGACTGACGCTCCACACCGGTATCTCCTTCACCGGTAAAATCACGGAAAGGATCAGAAAACATGCTGAACATGCTGGGTGCGCCGCCCATCATTGAATTTGCCTGGGAATTGGGAGACTGGACTTCTCGGTTATATTGAACCATGGCGTTGCGGTAACCCGCTACAGCACTGTTGTACTGGGTTACGGCCTGTCTTCTCTTGGCCAATAATGCGGCAGTATCCAGTGCGACGAGCTGCTCGCCTTCTTGAAAGCTGTCGCCTTCTTCACCGGCGATAAACATCACGTCACCAGGCATCTGGGCAGACATGTTGACTGTTTTAGCCGGCTGCACAGAGCCGCCAAGTACAACGTTTCCGGTAATGCTGGAGCTTTTTACGGTTATAAAATCATGAGCGGGCTGTGCCTGAGCTTCGACTGCTGCCTGCGGCTGGTCCTCGGCTACGACCTGCGAACTGATCAGGCTAAAACCGCCAACGCTTGCACCCAGAGCAAGGGCTGATGAGACAAGAATCTTATTCATAATTCGTGATACTCCTTTGGGTTCACTACTTACCTTATTTCAATGGTAAAACACTATATCATAAAATATTAATATGACATAGGTTTTTCTTATCAGGTAATCAAGACATAAATTTATTTAAAGATGCCGGAAAAGCCTGCCGTTCGGCCTTTTGTTCCACTTTGCCGGCATCCGAGTATTCGTTTTTCTTATCCTGCTTGGCTTTAGTTTTCCAGTTAGCCATAAATTATTTTTGTTTATCTGTCGTTTTAGAGTCCCGCAGTCTAATAGCATAGACAATAATTACGGAGTGTTCTCAGGACAGTAATCGGTTCAGTACTTTCTGGAAAAAACCACCTGGTGCAATGGTGACGCCAGCATTCTCTATATTAATGTCATCCAAGTGGTACGCGATATGTTCAATGCCCGCCTCTTCGTACATCTGATAGGAAAGTTCTAGGTCGTCGGACCAGCGTGACAGGAAATCTTTACTGGGCGCGATAAACACCACACGTTTGACTTCTTCCTGAACCAGTTTTGATGCGCAGCGTGGGCAAGGCGGGTGCGTCACGTAAACCGTGCAGCCCGTCAGATCCCGCTTGGCAAAAATCATTGCGTTTTCTTCAGCATGAATCGTGAGATTTAGCTTGCAGGCACGGTCTTCAAGGCGGTCTTCGGTATCGTTAACACCTGCGGCAAAACCGTTATAGCCGAGAGATACAATGCGATTGCCGTCAGTGATAACAGCACCAACCTGCGAGGAAGGGTCTTTGCTCCAGCTGGAAATATGGGCGGCAAGTCCGAGAAAACGGGTATCCCACTTGAGACTCATCTGATGTGTGCTGCCTGATGAAAATACTATACAACACATCATATAGTGTCTAAACTAGTCTTACAATACTGTATAAGGTGTTTTAGGTGAATTAAGACATGGATATTCAATCTTCAGTATATGCCGCTGCACTTCAGCAGCCGAATTATACTCTCACTGATCGAACGCTGGCTGCGCCACAGACGGATAACGAATCGGTTTCAACGCGTCCCGTTGAAAAAGTGGCTCCAACAGAAAGTAGCGAGTTGCCGGTATTGGGTGGACAGGTGGATGTGTTTGTCTGAGCACAACCTCTAAAGTTGTTGTGGCCCAGATAGTGGCTCACCATTCAGGCTGACGACTTCATTTGCCAGGGTAACATGGCCGCTGGCGACTTGTGAGATAGCCCGGGGATAAATGATGTGTTCTTTCTCCAGTACCCGAGCTGCCAGTGCATCAGCTGTGTCATCTTCGAGCACGGCAACTCTGGCTTGTATAATTAACGGACCGCTATCCAGATCGGGTGTCACAAAATGTACCGTCGCACCATGTTCCCTGTCACCGGCATCTATTGCCTGCTGATGGGTATTTAGTCCCTTGTATTTTGGTAGCAGCGAAGGGTGGATATTCAGCATTCTGCCAGCGTACCTGTTAACAAAGTCATCAGTCAGAATGCGCATAAATCCGGCAAGAATCACAAGACAGGGATTATAGCGATCAATCACCCTGGCCAGTTCAGCATCATAGATTTCCCGGTTCGGATAATCACGGTGAGAAACAATTTCTGTGGCTATACCGGCTTTAGATGCGCGTTCCAGACCTTTCACTCCCGTCTTGTTGCTGATGACGGCGCTGATTTCAGCAGGAAAATCCGGATTTTTCTGGGCATCGATGATTGCCTGCAGGTTGCTGCCGCTGCCACTGATCAATACGACCAAAGCACAACGTGTTGAGGGCATCTTTATTGTCATTTATATATATGTGACACAGGCTTCCTGGCAATCACAACTTTCTATCTTTCCGATTTCAAACACTTTTTCCCCCTGTTTCACTAATTCAGCAACAGCCTTGTCCCTGTCAACAGGGTCAACACAGACCACCATGCCAATCCCGCAATTGAATGTGCGCAGCATTTCTTCTTCTTCAATATTGCCATTGGCCTGAATCCAGTCGAAGACAGCAGGACGCTCCCAGCTTTCCTTGATGATCGAGGCTGCGGTGTATTCCGGTAAGACGCGTGGCAGGTTTTCAGTCAGGCCACCACCCGTGATATGAGCAAAGGCATGAGGTCTAACCGTTTTCATCAGTTCGAGCAAGGGTTTCACATACAAGTGAGTTGGAGCCAGCAGGGCTTCACCCAGAGTGGTATCTTCAAAAGCAGAGTTGATGTCAGCCAGGGAACGTTCCAGTACTTTACGAATCAGTGAATAACCGTTGGAGTGTGGGCCGGACGAGGCCAGGCCCAGCAGAATGTCACCTGCTTTGACTTCATCAGCCTGAATGATCAGGTCTTTTTCAACTATACCGACAGCAAAGCCTGCCAGATCATAATCCTCACCCTGATACATGCCGGGCATTTCTGCGGTTTCGCCGCCGGTCAGTGCGCAGCCGGAAAGTTCACAGCCTTTTGCGATACCGGAAATAACGTCACTTGCAGTATCCAGGTTGAGATGACCGCTTGCATAGTAATCCAGGAAAAACAGCGGCTCTGCTCCGGTCACAACAATGTCGTTGACACACATGGCGACCAGGTCAATGCCAATGGTGTCATGCTTGTTCATTTCCAGTGCCAGCTTCAGTTTGGTACCAACGCCGTCAGTGCCCGATACCAGTACAGGTTTTTTATACTTTTCCATTGGTAGCTCAAAAAGCGCACCAAAACCACCCAGTCCAGTTAAAACTCCAGGGCGGAAAGTATTTTTTACAACAGGCTTGATCTTTTCGATCAGTGCGCTGCCTGCGTCAATATCAACACCGGCGTCGCGGTAACTTAATGGATCAAGGTTTTCAGTGCTGGACATATCGGGTTCCGTTCATTCAAATCAGGAGGGCAATTCTAACACCATTGCTGGTCAAGTCTGGCCACTGTTTATACAATGGCGGAAGTTTATCCGACAGGCTCTTTTTATGCTAAAGCAAATTGTCTTTTTATTGCTGTTTTTCGTACCCATTTTGCATGCCGCAGAAGTTGATCATTTGTATCAGGCGGAAGTGTCTGTTGCCGATCAGGGACAGAAGGAAAGGAACCGGGCGATCGCAGAAGGTTTCCGCCTGATGCTGGTTAAAGTGACCGGCAACCGCAATATTGGTCAAAACCAGTCCCTGGCAGAAACTTTCAGAAAAGCATCACGTTTTGTCCAGCAGTATCGTTACCGGGTAGAAGTTGCAGAATCAGACACTGCTGTTGAACAGCGTTATTTGCGTATAACGTTTGACAAGCAGGCAGTTGACCGTACGCTGCGCGCTAATGGCTTGCCCGTATGGGGTAAATCACGTCCACAGGTCATCGTCTGGGCCGGTTTCGATGATGGCAGCAGAAGAAAGTTGCTGATGCCCGAATTTGATCAGCGAATGATGACAATATTCAACAGGGCTGCAGATACTCGCGGCATTCCTTTGCTGTTTCCGGTCATGGATTTGCAGGATCAGTCGGCGATTTCTGCCAGTGATTTATGGGGGGCTTTTGAACAGCCCGTCAAAAATGCATCTCAACGTTATCAGGCTGATGCCATTCTGATGGTTCGTATCAAATCCGGCAGTAGCGGTTTGTTACGTTCCAGCTGGTCATTTTTGGACAGCAATGATACACGTCAATGGGAATTCAGGGGCAAGACGCGTGGTCAGCTGATCAAGCAGGGAATGAATACTGTTTCAGATCACCTTGCCAGTATTTACGCACCGGCTGCAGGAGCTGATGCCCAGGTTGTCAATATGCAGGTCAGTGGTCTGGATTCCTTTGAAGACTTTCTGAAAGTGGAATTTTTTCTGAAAGGTCAGGAAACCGTACAGCAGTACCAGTTGCGTCAAAGCCAAATTGATCAAGTTATTTTCGCACTGTCGCTGCGAGGAGGAATGCAGGCTTTTGTGCAGGCGGTTGAACTTTCAGGGTTGTTTGCGCAGTCAGATGTCATGTTTCCAGTGTTATCGCCTGAACCTGCCAAGGAACCTGAACCGCTTCCGGTGGTCAATACACCTGAGCAGCCAATGCCGGAAAATGCAGCGCAGGCTGAAACCGGGGTTGATGCCATGGAGCAAACAGCTGAAATGATGGTTCCTGAAATTGCCAAAGATCCTCTAACGGATATTCACCTGTTTTATCGTTTGCGTTAACTCGCCGTTGCATCAGTATGCATAAAAAAGATATTCCCAATATCATCAGCTTTCTTCGATTGTTACTGACTATTCCGGTAATCTGGGCACTGCTTGAAGAAGAGTTTTTGATCGCGCTGGTGATTTTCTTTGTTGCCGGTGTTTCTGACGGGCTGGATGGTTTTCTTGCCAAGCGGCTACACTGGCAAAGCCGATTGGGCGGGTTACTCGATCCACTCGCTGACAAGGCGTTACTGGTTTCATCGTTCTTATGCCTGGGGGGGCTGGGGCTGTTGCCGCCATGGCTGGTTGCTCTGGTGATCTTTCGTGATGTTGTTATTGTCACCGGTGCTCTGGTTTATTCGATACAGGTGGAACAGCTTAATGCGGAGCCCAGCCTGATCAGCAAACTTAATACACTCTTGCAGATCGTATTGGTTCTGGTTGTCGTCGTGAACCAAGGTGTCTATGCAATGCCACAATGGATAATACTGGGTTTGATTCTGTCGGTTACCGCAACCACAGCGTTAAGTGGTATTGCCTATGTGTTTGAATGGGGCCGGCGGGCTGCTGATAAATATCAGAAGCCTGATGATGATTGATACTGTTTAAGCAGGCAGTTGACTTAACTGGTCTTTTAAAAAAGGAATGGTCACTTTACGTTTTTCGATAAGAGAAGCCTTTTCCAGTTTGTCCAGTGTTTGTATCAGTGAAGCCAGGTCACGACTGTGATGATTCAACAGATAAGAAACCGCTTCATCGGATAATTCCATACCAATATTTTTTGCACGTATTTGCAGGATATGTTTTTTGTCAGCGTCGTCCAGGGAGGCGATACCCAGGCTGATACCCCAGGCCAGGCGTGATTTCAGATCGGGCAGGCTGACGGCGATGGATGCAGGGCTGGAGTGACTGGTGACAACAAGCTTGCGATTACTGTCACGTAAGCGGTTATAGAGATTAAATACAGCCTGTTCCCAGTCCGGGATGCCAGCGATGCAGTTGATGTCATCGATACAGATAATGTCAGCGGCTTCCAGTCCTTCAAATATTTCTGGTGATAAATCGTTAGCCTGTTGCATTGGCAGGTAAATGACAGTCTGTTCAGATTTCTCAGCCAGCGAACACAGTGCACTTAATAAATGAGTTTTTCCAGAGCGTTCAGCTGACCACAGATACAGGAATTCATGCTGTGATGAAGCCACAGTCTGTTTGACAGCAGAGATGATTTCATCGCTGTTGCTGGCGATAAAATCCTGTAGCTCTGCCCTTACAGGCAATTTTAACTCCAGTGGGATCTGCATCTGGTTGATAGCGATTCAGCTCTGAAGTTTTTCGGCGGTATCAGCCAGTCGCTTGCCGAGGGCCCGGCAAAGCAGTTTTTCCTCATCGGTTAGAGGCTGGTTGTTTTCCTTGCCTGCGACGTGCGAGGGGCCATAGGGAGTGCCGCCAGCCTGGGTGGTGATCAATGCAGGCTCGGAATAAGGGAGACCCATGATGAGCATGCCATGATGCATCAAGGGCAACATCATGCTGAGTAATGTGGATTCCTGACCGCCATGCAGCGAAGAACTAGAAGTGAAGACACCCGCAGGTTTGCCGATCAGGGCACCTGACATCCACAGGCTGGAGGTACCATCCAGAAAATATTTCATGGCACTTGCCATGTTGCCGAAACGGGTAGGACTGCCAAGAGCCAGTGCTGAGCAGTTTTTCAATTCATCCAGCGTGACATAGGGAGCGCCTTCGGCAGGTATTGAGTCTTCAGTTGCCTGTGTTTTTGCGGAAACCGCAGGGACCGTGCGCAGCATGGCTTGCATAGCCGTGTTTTCTTCCACGCCACGTGCAATCTGCTTCGCCATTTCGGTTGTTGCGCCATGCGTGCTGTAATAAAGAACCAGAATGTATGGCATCAGACAATTTCCAGAATCAGTTCAGGTGGGCGACCGATCCGTGCCTGGCCATCCTTGATGACAATCGGGCGTTCGATCAGCTTGGGGTGTTCAAGCATGGCATCAATAATCTGCTTATCGCTTAATTCCTTGTTACTCAGACCGGCTTCCTTGTATTCCTTTTCTCCCTTACGTAAAAGGTCACGGGGTTTGATACCCAGCATTTTGATAATCTCGGAAAGTTCTTTTCTGGAAGGTGGGGTTTTCAGGTATTCAATAATTTCCACATCCATCTCGTTTTCACTGAGCAAAGCTAGCGTCTGACGTGATTTGCTGCAGCGTGGATTGTGATAAATTTTGGTTGTCATAGAATCGGTCCTGTTAGAGATTAAGTGTCGAATTTGTCAATTTTCGCACAAGTCCGCCGTTAACCTGTGTAAGTAATACTATTTGGCGTACGCTGCAGTTATTGTAATCAGAGCCGACCTAAAAAACAGCTAGGTAAATGAAAAAAAAGACCAACCTGACAATTGAAACCGCACTTCAGCATTCTCTGGATTTTCTGAAATTGTTGCTGTCGCGCTTCATGTCCAACAATAGCCTGCAAAATGCAGCAGCCATGACCTATACAACCTTGTTGTCACTGGTTCCGCTGATTGCGGTTAGTATCGCCGTATTTTCAGTGTTTCCAATAGCTGATCAGGTCAGTCTCGCGGTGCAGGACTTCGTCTTCGAAAATTTTGTTCCGGCCTCAAGCGATGTATTGCAATCCTACCTCGATGAATTCAGTGGCAAGGCGGCAAAGATGACGGGCACCAGTTTTGTGTTTCTGGTGATCGTTGCAGTTATGCTGATGGCCAGTATTGACCAGGCATTTAACCGTATCTGGAGAGTAAAACGTAAACGCGGCTTTATGAAACAGTTTATGGTTTACTGGTCAGTGTTGTCTCTGGGGCCCATTCTTATTGCGTTAAGCATCGCGGTCACTTCCTACATTATCTCATTACCTCTGCTATCGGATTCCGGTGTTTTAAAACCCGCTGGTAAATTACTGGTTTTTGCACCCGTTGCCGTATCGGCTATTGCCTTTATGCTGATGTATTCTGTCATACCCAACAGACCTGTTCCCCTGAAGCATGCTCTGATGGGTGGCTTTGTGGCGGCGATTCTGTTTGAGCTTTCCAAGCGGGGGTTCGGGTTTTATGTCACGCATTTCCCGACTTACGAAGCGATTTACGGGGCGCTGGCGACAATCCCGATTTTTCTGGTATGGCTGTATCTTTGCTGGCTGGTAACTTTGCTGGGTGCAGAGTTTACCTACTGTTTAAGTGTTTACCGTTACCAGAAGTCCGACGATAACTGGCAAGGGGATAAGTTGCTGGATGTTCTACAGATACTTTCCCGACTCTGGAGAGCTCAACAGAGAGGCGAGGCACTGTCATTGGAGCAATTAACTGAAGAGCTGAAGACTGCCAGCGAGGAACAGATAGAAAATCTGCTGATTCGCATGCAGCTCTCCGGGCTGGTATTGAATACCATGAAGTATGAGTGGGCGCTGGGCAGGGACTTGTCGCATCTGACGCTCGCTCAGCTTTTTGACATGAGATCCTTGCTGTTACCCACAACGGACGAAATAAATTCCTACGATGGGGAAGCAGCGGCTTCCATCAGGCCATTACTTGGCAAGGTGTCTGAATCTTCAGCCGGAATCATGCAGATACCTCTGGATGAGCTTTTTAGTGGAAAACCATAGTTGAATGCCTTTGTGGCATTACCTATGCTTTGGCAAAAATTTTTTTGAAGAAGGATCTTTCCAATGACCAGCAAAGTATCCCTGTCTAGCATTGTATTTTTCATTTTTTCGAGTTTTCTTTTACTGGTGACTTCAGCCAGTGCGGAACAACGCGATCCCATGCAGTTTTTCTTCCATCAGTTCTTTGATGAACTCGATGGTGAGCTTGAAACAGCCAAAGAGGAAGGTAAAAAAGGCGTACTGTTAATGTTCGAAGAGGATGATTGTCCTTTTTGTGCACGCATGAAAAAGACCATACTTAACCAGCCTGAAGTGCAGGATTATTACCGTGAGAACTTTCGCATCATTGCTATCGACAAGGAAAACGTGATTGAAATCACCGATTTCGATGGTACTCCGGTTCTGATGAAAGACTTTGCAGAAAAGAAACATCGCGTACGTGCCACGCCAGTTTTCATGATGTTCGATTTAGACGGCAAAAAAATGAAACGTGGGCGCTATACCGGGGCCATGACCAGTGAAGATGAATTCATGGCATTTGGACGGTTTTTTGCCGAGGGTATCAACGAAAAGACCAGTTTCACCCGTTATAAAAAATCACTTAAGAAGAAATAAATCGATGTTCAGGTCAGGAATCACCAGTCTGCTGTTGCTTATTGCGGGTACAGTTCAAGCTGAAGCCTTGCCGGTGCCGCTGACTTTGCCATATGCAATACAGGTGGCCGAAATGCAGAGCAACCCGGCGTTGCAACTGGCAGATTCAAAGCTTGATCGTGTCAATGCCCGCAAAGAGCAACTGCTGTCAGAATCTGGGCTTAATATCACTGCTATCGCTCACCTTCGTGCTGTTGAACCATCAGACTTTTCTATCAATCGCACTAACAATGATAGCCGTGCCCAACTGCAGGCAAAGAAAAGGCTTTATGATTTTGGTTATACCGAAGCACGTGAATCCGCTGCACAAAGTGATATTGAAAGCCAGCAGTGGTTAACTGTTGATGCAAGACAAAAACATTTGCTGGGTATCATTGATAAATTCAATGCAGTGCTGGTCGCAGATAAAGGCTATGTTCTGAAGAATGAAGAAATGACACTGGCTTTCCTGCGTTATGACAAGGCGCGTGACAGGCATGAACTGGGAACCGTTTCCGATATTGACCTGATGGAACTGGAAAACGGTTATCGTGTGCTGCTGCAGGAGCGTAAGGTCATGGAACAAAAGCAGCGTCTTACACGAAAATCTCTGGCACTGGCACTGAATCGTCCAGATGAACCGCCCTCAAAATTATATGAACCGGAGGTCGTTTGGGAGAAGGAACTGCCGTCTCTGGATGCAGTACTTGAAAAGGCGTTGTCCTCAAATCCATCCTTGCAAGCTGCAAGAGAAGCTTTGAATTCAGCCAACCGCAAGCTCGAGGCAGCCCAGGCTAAAGATAATCCCGTTCTGCATGGCGAGATGTCGGTTGCCGACTATCATCGTGAAACCGGTTCCACCCATAAGGCAATAGCGGGACTGATTCTGGAAATTCCACTTTATACCGGTGGTAAAAACACATCCGATGTTGCACTGGCGCGTGCGAGCTTGCGTGAAGCCCAGGCAAATCTCAGGCTCATTGAACTGGCAGTACGTGAATCTGTCATGGAACTGGTATTGAGGCTGGAAACGCTCAAAGCGGACATGCAGGCTCAACAGGTCAGCGAAGAATACGGTGAACTCTATATGGACAAAAACCGAGCCTTGTATGAACTCGAAGTCGCTTCAGATTTTGGTGATGCAGTTGTCAGGGTTTCCAAAGTCATTCTGAAAAAACTGCAAACGAAGCTCGACTTTTTAGCGACCGAAGCACAGCTTGCAGCCTTACAGGGGCAAGCCGTAACAGATATTTTTACCACCGTGGATAACGGGAAGACAAAATGATCAAACAACGCATAAAAATTTCATTGCTAGTTGCATTGCTTGTGGCAATAACACCTGTGTTATGGGCAGCAGAAATCAATGCTGTACTCGACTGGTCAGACCTGAGGAAACTGGGTACCACGGTTTCAGGAAAGGTTAGCAAGGTGATGGCGCGACCCGGTATGAAAGTCAAAAAAGATGAGCCCCTGTTAGTGCTCGACCAGCGTACCTTCAGTGTGCGCGTTCAACAAGCGCGAGCTGCGATGGATCATGCGCGCCTGTTAATGGAAGAAGCGCAACGTGAACAGGATCGTGCCATAGAGTTGTATGACCGGACTGTAATATCTGATTACGAACGACAACAGGCTGATATCGGGCTGGCCAGTGCAAAAGCTGTATTTACCAAAGCGAAGGCTGATTACGAGCAAGCTCGTCTGGATAAGGAATACAGTCAGTTGAATTCACCTTATGATGCGGTTGTCCTCAATGTTTATGTTGCACCCGGTGAAGTTGTTGTTAATCAGACAGAGTCTCGTGTGATGCTGGAAATCGCGCGGGCGGATGAAATGCTGGTGACTACTCTGCTTGATGGCAACCAGATCGCCTCCCTGCAGATGGGGCAGAAAATTGATGTAGCTTTCCGTGGGCAGTGGGCTGAGGGAGAGATACACAGCCTGTCGATGAGTGATAAAGGTTACCTGTTAGCGGTAAAGGTTTCTGTACAGTCATCAGAC
>JABDQZ010000196.1 GCA_013041975.1 Gammaproteobacteria bacterium | reverse complement strand
CGCCAGAACCGTAACCACGGCCATCAAAACGACCATCGCTGCTGTAAGAGCCATTATCGTTATCCCAAAATGCAGAAGCAGTAGTAGCAGCAGCAACCAGAGAAGCAGCAAGAACAATTTTTGTCAGTTTCATTATTTGATCTCCTTAAAGAAGTATGCATTGAAAATTATGTTATAGGTAAACGGGCGATGCCTCGTTTATTGGGGATCCAATATATTAGAATTTTATTAAATTGTCTATAAGTAAATTCACATCCGGGGAAAGAATTTCCTATAGCTGGTTTTTCAGGACAAAAAAAATGGAAGCCAGGCTTCCATTTTTATTATGTGAGGCGCATTTTATTCCTCTTCGTATTCTTCCAGTGGCGGTGCACCATCGTAGACATCATGCTGGCGTTTTTGCAAAAAGGCATCTCGAGTGAATTCATAGGGATCCAGAGCCGCCTGATCAAGAACCTTCGAAGCACCCAGCAAATCGGCACGTTTGTCGACAAGACGCAATACCTTGGTCCAGGAACGATGAGAATCCGGCTCAAGATAGTTGACCGGATCAGTGTACCAATCCACAACAAGACCAACAGTGTCTCGGCCGTTACTTGGACCCAGGAATGGCAAGACAATATAGGGACCCGGGTCAACTCCCCAGGCGCCCAGTGTCTGACCAAAGTCTTCACCGTATTTAGGCAGATTCATATTGCTGGCAACATCCATAAAACCAAGAATACCGACAGTAGTATTTATCAGAATACGACCAACATCCGAAGCGGCACGAGTCAGCTTGAACTGCAACAGGTTATTAACCGCTGAAACCACATCGTTAATATTGGAAAAGAAATTGGTAATGCCATTGTCTACCGGAGTCGGCACGATAGCCTGGTACCCTCTGGCGAGAGGCTTGAGGACGGCCCTGTCCAGCCCATCGTTGAATTTATGGACGTCACGATTGAAATTTTCGTAGGGATCCCGTGGATCACGCTCTGCTTCGTTGACTGTGGCACAACCACCCAGAAACAGGGTTAGCATTAAAAACAGCAGAAAAGTTTTTGTCGTTTTCAGTTCCATTATATTTTAACTATCCTTCTCTGTTTACCAGAATTAAATTCAAGTTTTGGTATTGCATCAAGCCTTGCCAACAAATGCAAGCATTGAGTCATTCCACCACAGAAATATTGAACCCCTGCTGCTCCAGCAATGTCAGAAGGCCTTTTTCGCCAGGCAGATGCAAGGCACCAACAACAATAAAATTCGCACGGTTTTCAATTTCAGGCAGCATACGCTCAAGCATGCGCTGGTTCCTGTCATCCAGCAAACGCTCCATGAGACGTTCAATCGCCTGTCTAGCCCCTGTTTGCTGTTGCATCTGCTTATCGGCAATCTGTTGTAATCTTGCAAGATCGCGATCAAGATAAGCATCAAACAGGGTCTCAAACTGTTTCGACAACAAAGGATAATTCTTTAAGGTATTTTCCAGAAGAATCTTTTGATCCGAAATTGACATCTTGTCAAAAACATCAAACTGCTCCTGGATGCTTTCCAGACCAATAACCCTTTGCCCGGAGGTTGCCGCCATTTTCATCAGCTCAACATCAACGATTTGCTGATAATTTCCCGGCGGCAGGCTGAACAACATCATCACAACCCAGGGTTTCATGTAGGTAAAGGTCATTTCCGGCATGCCAGCCTGCTCACCGGCCTCGACCACCATTTGATAAAGACGTTCGCCCACAACATCAGGCAGCTTGCGACCATCCATCAGCCACAAACCTGTTAATGACTGAAAAATAACAGATTGGTCCATCTTTATTTCCATCATGAACTGATCAGTAGAGCTCAGTGTTTCACGCAATCTGTCAGAAAAGGCCAACACTCTCGGGTCGCCTGAATGAATACTGCCAAAAATATAGGAGACTGGCGTTCCCGGTCGTTCGATGCTGAACAACAGCCCCTTGTCAAAATTTCCGGCCTGACACCCGAAAGAAAAAACGAAAAGCAGAAAAACCAGTTTTATGGAAATCAGATTCGAATTTGTTTTCAAGTTAATTTATCCTTGCAGCGTGAACTACGTCAGCCACTATAACCCAATTATCGCCAAACGCTTCAGAGGCTTTCTACCTGTTGTAATCGATATTGAAACTGGCGGTTTCAATGACCAGACCGATGCGGTTCTGGAAATTGCCGCAGTAACACTGAAGATGGATGATAATGGTGAGTTGTCGTTACATGAAACCGTCCATACCCATGTAGAACCCTTCGAAGGCGCCAACCTCGATCCGAAAGCTTTGGCATTCAATGGTATTGATC
>JABDQZ010000312.1 GCA_013041975.1 Gammaproteobacteria bacterium | reverse complement strand
TGCCTTGTCAGAGGATGCCTTGTATATGGTTTACCCTTCACAAACTGGACAGTGGCGAATTCAAACGGTTCCGGTAGAACCAGGATCATTTGAGAACAAAAAAGCACTGCCCGAATCCTGGGGTGGTTTATCAGATAACAATCTTCAGGATGTGACTGGCATTGATGACGCCATGTTCTGCCATAATGGTTTGTTTATTGCCGGGGCTGAATCATTTGAAGGTGTGATGCAAATGGCTAACATTGCATTGGGCGACTCATCACACGCATAATTTGGGAAATTAAAGACGACCGCCTAAAATGCTCCACGCCGCTATTAATAATAAATAAAAAGCAAGTCAGGCGGTCAGTTTTATGACAATCAACATTGAAAAATGTTGCATCCTATAGCCATGCCGAAACTATGTTTTATCAGGGAGTTAAAAAAGCAGCTAAGCAGCCTGTGTTAATGATTTAACCTGCTCTTTCATCAGTTCTACGATGGCGTAAATACCAAAGTGACGATTGGGAGAAAGGTGATCATCCAGGGCAAGCCGGTCAAATATTTCATCCAGGTTGGTCTGCAAAACCTGCTCTACTGGTTTATCCGACATCAAATCGACCAGCAGATACAATACCCCCTTAATGGTTGCCGTATCACAATCCGCATGGAAACCCACCAAACCGGAAGACTTTAAATAAGCAGAAACCCATACCTGACTCATACAGCCTTTAACCCGGTTCTCTTCAATGCGTAATGAATCAGGTAAAACTTCGAGTTGTTCACCAAGCTCTGTCAGATACTGGTATCGCTGATCCCAGTCATCAAACAATTCAAAGGTATCCACGTAATCGTCGAGTGTCATGCTGCTCTCCTATTTAAAGGACACACTTTCGCCACAGCCGCATTCATCCTGCACATTTGGATTGATAAAATCGAAACCTTCGTTGAGCATGTTCTGTTTAACAAAGTCAATTACCATACCGTCAAGAAAACTCAGATGCTCATCCTTGACAATAACTTTGACGTCATTGCTTTCAAACACGTGGTCATCCTCTTCTATACTACTGGCATAATCCACTTCGTAAGCATAACCTGTACAACCCGATTTACGTGTCGCTACTCTCAAACCTATACCACTATCACTTTTTTCCAACATTGCCTTTACATGGGAAGCGGCATTTTCAGTTAAGTTAACGGCCATGATTCATTCTCCATACTGTTAATTTAAATCATGTTTAATGCCAGTTTGGCATCTTCGCTCATTGCATCCTGATTCCACGGCGGATCCCAGACAACCTCTACATCTACCCTGTCTATTCCTGTGCCGCTAATCACTGCCTGTTTCACCTGATTTGGAAGTGACTGCGCCACAGGACATGCTGGAGATGTTAACGTCATGGTGATCTGTATTTGATCAGGGCGGATAAAATCAATCGAGTATATCAAACCAAGATCGTAAACATTCACTGGAATCTCTGGATCAAATACCGTTTTAACAGCATCGATGACTGTCTGTTTATTCAATGACACCTAAAGCCCCTTTTGCACCTGAAGCCTGCAACTGACGTTCGAGCAATTCCTGCATCTCGTGCCTGAATGCGTCGAGCTCAATCTTTTCAATTATTTCAGAAACATAACCGATACTGAGAAGTCGCCTTGCCCGTTCTTCGGAAATACCCCGGGAACGCAGATAAAAAACCTGCTGTTCATCAAGCTCACCAATACTGGTGCCATGACTGCATTGCACATCATCAGCATAGATCTCAAGTTGCGGCTTGGCATCCACTTCTGCATTTCGCGTTAACATCAGATTGTTATCCGACAAATGAGCAATCGTTTTTTGTGCATCCTGTGAAACAGTAATATTGCCGTCAAAAACAATTTTACTTTTTTCGGCAACCAGCCCCCGGAAATGTTGTTCACTGTGGCAGTTTGGCTCGTCATGATGCATGTCAAGGTGAATATCGTTAACCTGCCCATGCATTGCCAATTGTATACCCTGCACTTCACTCAGCGCATTTTCGCCGGTAAAAAAAGCGTTCATTTCCAGACGACACCATTGACTGCCACAGCAACCAAACCAGCCTTGATACTGGCTGTCAGCCGCCTGGATACGGTGTATACCGTCGCGGTGCCAGCTACTGGTTTCCTGTTGCTGCAGATAATAGTGTTTCATACTGGCGTGGTCATCAATAATCAGTTCCGATTGGTTATTGCAAAAGCTCCTGGAAGTCTTCTCATCAACATGCTTTTCAATCAAGGTCATGGCTGCATTTTTTTCCAGTACGACCAGGTTATGTGATTGTAAAAGATCGGCCTGATCACCTGTTTTTACAAAAACAATTTCCACTGGTTTTTCCAGCTGTATACCTTCTGCAACATGGATAAACACACCATCAGGTGTAGCTGACTGGTTAAGGTATTGAAAAAGTTTACTGTCTTTTTGAACCGGGGAGGCCGTGACCGTATTTTCTGCTCCCTGATGCCTCATAGCGGTGCCAGCATACCGGGACGCCAGGGTTTGATTTTCCTGCATACCCTTGTGCATGGTGGTAAAAGTTACACCTTCAGGCAGGTCAGCGGCATTTCCAAGAAATAAAGCGTGCCCGTTACTGACCACAAACCTGTAAGCGTCCACCTCAGGGTTAAACAAATCGCTATGTTCGATGTCATTGGCCGCGCCAGTTATGGCAATATTGAGAGGCAATTTAAACAGTGCATCAACGGGCGTATAGCGCCAGCGTTCCATTGTTCGAAACGGCAGTGGCTCCGATTTTAATGCATCGATAGCCTGCCGACGCAAATGATCGAAGTGGTCAGAACTATCACCATCATCCTCAGCAAGCTCAGCCTTGAAGGCCTGAAGCCATTCGGCATTATTCGCTACTGTAGTCATGCGGCCTCTCCATCAAGCAACCAGCCATAACCTTTATCTTCAAGCTCACGTGCCAGGCTGAAATCACCGGTTTTTATAATCTTTCCATCTGCCAGCACATGAACCACATCCGGCTTGATATAATCCAGCAGACGCTGGTAATGCGTTACCACAATCATGGCACGGTCTTCACTGCGTAGCTGATTAACACCATCGGCAACGATACGTAACGCATCGATATCAAGGCCCGAGTCCGTTTCATCAAGAATTGCCAGGCTGGGCTCCAGTAATGCCATCTGCAGTATCTCGTTACGCTTTTTCTCGCCACCCGAGAAACCGCTATTAACACTGCGCTTCAATAACTTGCCCGGTAACTTGACCTGGTCTGCTTTCTCCCTAATCAGCTTGATAAACGCGGGAGAATCCAGTTCATCTTCTCCACGTGACTTTCTGATAGCGTTATACGATTCACGCAAAAAAACCATGTTGTTTACCCCGGGCAACTCAACCGGGTATTGCATGGCCAGGAATATACCCTGGTGGGCACGTTGTTCTGTTTCCAGATCGAGCAGGTCGGATCCATTATAAGTAATACTGCCAGATGTAACCTGGTAACCATCTTTACCGGCCAGCACATGCGATAAGGTACTTTTACCGGAACCGTTCGGCCCCATAATAGCGTGTACTTCTCCAGCATTTACCTGCAGTGACAATCCTTTAAGGATATCTTTATCTTCTACTGAAACTTTTAAATCATTTATCGTCAACATTGTCATTACTCCGGTTAGCCAACGGCGCCTTCTAAAGTCACGCTAAGCAGTTTTTGTGCTTCAACAGCAAATTCCATTGGTAATTCATTAAACACTTCCTTACAGAAACCATTCACAATCATTGAAACGGCATCCTCTTCACTCAGACCTCTCTGGCGACAATAGAACAGTTGGTCCTCACCGATCTTGGATGTGGTTGCCTCGTGCTCTAGCTTGGCCGTTGGATTGCGGTTTTCAATGTAAGGAAATGTATGCGCACCACATTTATCCCCAATTAAAAGTGAGTCGCACTGAGTATGGTTTCTGGCATTTTCAGCAGCCTGGGCTATGCGAACCAGACCACGGTAGGTATTCTGCCCCTGACCGGCTGATATCCCCTTGGATACAATGGTGCTCGAGGTATTTTTACCCATATGGATCATTTTTGTGCCGGTATCTGCCTGCTGCATTCCCCGCGCAACCGCCACAGAATAAAATTCACCGACTGAATTATCACCACGTAATATACAGCTTGGATATTTCCAGGTAATGGCAGAGCCGGTTTCAACCTGTGTCCATGAAATACGAGAACGATCACCCCGGCAGTCTCCGCGCTTGGTCACAAAGTTGTAGATACCGCCTTTACCCTGGTCATCGCCGGGGTACCAATTCTGCACCGTAGAATACTTTATGGTGGCATCCGTTTTAGCGACCAGTTCGACAACTGCGGCATGCAGTTGATTTTCGTCGCGCATTGGCGCCGTGCACCCTTCAAGGTAACTGACCTGACTTTCTTCTTCAGCGATTATTAGTGTTCGTTCAAACTGGCCTGTATTTCGCTCGTTTATACGAAAATAGGTTGATAACTCCATCGGACACTTAACACCCTTGGGTATGTAGACAAAAGTACCATCACTGAAGACCGCGGCATTAAGGCAGGCAAAAAAGTTATCCCGATAAGACACAACCGAACCCAGGTAGTCTTTTACTAAATCGGGATGATCGTGAACGGCTTCTGAAATGGAAGTGAAAATAACACCCGACTCTGCCAGTTTTTCCCGAAAGGTCGTAGCCACAGAAACACTGTCAAAAACGGCATCTACCGCTATACCGGCCAATGCCATCTGCTCTTCAATGGGAATACCCAGCTTATCGTAAGTTTTGCGAATCTCCGGATCGATATCATCCAGGCTTTCCGGCGCCTCTTTCATGGAACTGGGTGCCGAATAGTAGGATATTGACTGAAAATCTATTTTCGGTTTCGCAATATGTGCCCACTCAGGCTCATCCATGGTAAGCCAGTGACGGTAGGCCTGGATTCGCCATTGCAGCAGCCATTCAGGCTCATTTTTCTTGGCTGAAATGGCCTTGATGGTTGATTCATCCAGACCAGGTGGCAAGGTGTCAGATACGACGTCAGTAACAAAACCGTATTCGTACCCTCCATCTAACAATTCATCAATTGAACTGTTTCCAGTTTGCATAACTATAACCCCTAAATAATTCCCGAGCGTTTTACTAGGTTATAGTGATATGGGTTAAAGATTCAACGATATAGAAAGTGTGTTTATTGGCATGGTGCAACCTGTATTCGCTACCAAGCCAATATGTCATATCTTAAGTGAGGCAAATAAACACTATTTCCGGTATTCCCTGTCATGCAGTATTGCCGGCATTGAAATAACCTGTTTAGGCTAAAGACACTTTATACTTTTTCAAGTTTTCGAAGTGCTTCAGGCAATAGATGTAAATCGACCAGAGCGGTTTGAAAAGCCAACAGGATTGAAGCTTCCTCATAAACCATTTTGTAATATTGTGTTTTCATGGTGATTGCACTGCCCAGCATAATGGAAGTGACTGCGATAAAAGAGCCTAGAGCCAAAGTTGACACGCCTGAAACTCCTTGGCCGATAGTACACCCCATGGCTAACACCCCCCCTATCCCCATCATCGCTGCACCGATCACATGGGTAAAAAAGTCTTTCCAGGATGAAAACCACTCAACACGGAAGCTTTTACTGAAAACAGCATATAAAAAAGACCCGGTAACCACACCCAACAGGGTAATCATACAAAAACCGATCAAAAACAAATTATCAGGGTTTAGTATCAAGGTAATGATATTTGTCATGGGACCTATGAAAGTCAAACCCTGCACCGCAATCCCGATAGGTTTTTCCTGTTCCCATTCCATTGCTTCCATCCACTCCTGACCCAGCGGACCGCCGGTGATATACCAGGCTGCAACAACTGCAGCGCCAACACTTACACCAGCCAGTATATTTAACCCGTCACGCCTGAATGATATGGATTTAAAAACAAACACCAGTAATACCATCCCAACAAACAATCCACTGATTAAGCGAATTCCGGATAAGTTTTCCATTCCGAAAATGCCGCTGATAAAACTCCCCAGGTCCTGTTCATAGATAGCATAACGATCCAGGTCTATCGCTACCGCCTCAACCCACGGTTCAAAAATGATTTCATATAAAGAAGCTCTCCCCATTAAATAAGCGAAGGAGCCAGCAATCAGAATAACAATCACGGACTTGAGATTGCCTCCACCAAGGCGTACCAGGGCTTTATTGGCACAGCCACTAGCCAGAGTCATACCAACCCCGAATATTAAGCCGCCAAGCAGGTACCGAACCCAGAGAAAATGTGGTGTGCGGTAAGGTGTTCTGGTTGATTCAAGTGAAAAGACCTGCAGGTATTCCAGCGTAGCCACGGCAACAATGGCCAGGGCCATTGCCAGCACCCAGGCACGCATACGACTGGCACTCCCCATATTAACCCAGTCAGAAACGGCGCCCATGGTGCAGAAGTTTGTTTTATTTACCAAAGCGCCTAATAAGGTAGCGACCAGAAAACCCCAGAGAAATACTTGTTCAGTTAATGATAATGTCAACACAACCAGACCTATAATAATGAAACCGAAGCGTAGTTCTTTTTCAGAAGTTTCACTTCAGAAAATAAACAGAATTAAGCCTTATAATATACCCTACATTATTGATGTCTTGAATTATGATATGTCAACTTTTCAGAATGACTCGAGCTCTCCTGACTTAAGTTGATTATTGGAAAATATTTCTGCTGAACCTGCATTGGCCAATCTCAATCAATCTGGTACGGATTTAATGTAATCCGGCCAACTGCTCGCATCTATGGTCTCCTGATAAGCATGCCAGGTAGCGTGACCGATCAGCGGCATGAGTATTACCAAGCCAAGCAATCCAGTCAAAAAACTTAATAATAACGAAAAAATGATAATCGAAACCCATAAAAGCATGACCGCTTTATTTCGCAATACTGCGTTGACGCTACTCAATACCGCCGTCACCGTATCAACATTTTTATCCATTATCATGGGTAAAGAAAAAGCACTGGCACAAAAAACAATCGCCGCAAAAATAGAACCAACAGCAGACCCCACCCCTAGAAAAACGGCAAAGTCAGCAAATTCCGCACTCCCGTCTGTAGGGAAAAAGATATGAATCATAGAAGCTGCTCTGGCCCATACCAGAACAACAATGAGCAATATGATGGCAAATACCAATTCACTTCCGAGATGTCTTTGTTCCTGACGAATGCAGTAGCCTAATTCAGGTGAATAACCGTGTTGTAATTGTTTACTTATCGAATAAAGGCCAATTGCCATCACAGGGCCAATAAAGATAAACCCCGATAACATGGCAACCATTAAATATACACTCCCAACATGCCAGGCTGTGTAACTAATCAGGACACTTAAAAACAGGAGCACCAACCCATAACTCAGGCTCTGCTTTGGTGCTCTTTTTAAATCACTCCAACCCTGTCGAACCCATCTTAAGGGCGCTCCCATATCCAACTGTCGGCAAGGCGCGACAAAAGGAAGCTCATCGGTTTTTTCTGGCATTTCTTCTGGATTAGTTGACATGACAGCCTCATAAGGATGCTAATGTTAAACACTAGCATAGCCCATTAGGATCAGAAAACTATTTCCAGGCACATTATACAAATACAACCCATGGCTGAGAATTTGGCAATACTAAACGTAACCCGACAAGAGAAAATGACTGGTACCCGCTTCCAATAAAAATAAAAAAGCCTCAATAGATATTGAGGCTATAAGGAACTATATGAAAAGTACTGATTTAGTGATTTATAATATAACCTTTAAGGCTTTATGTAGGTATATCCAGCCATTTGAAGGTGAGTCAGTTCCGCTACACCACTAGGAACAATATCAGATTGGCTTACGTTATAAAGGTCATTTTCCATGTCGACTTTGCGGCCTTTTACGGTGTTGGCACAAACCTGAAATTTAACACCTTGATTCTTCAGGCCGTCAACCCTGCCGGTCATTGCGTCGGTAGCATTGGCATGCTTGAACTTTGGTAATTTGCTTAACGAATCAGGATTCACCAACAATGACAGTCCATTTC
>JABDQZ010000307.1 GCA_013041975.1 Gammaproteobacteria bacterium | reverse complement strand
GTCTGGATCTGTCCACCTATTACCAGGTTTTTTGTCTGATCGGTTACTTCACTGACCGAAGGGTGAATATGTAATGTCACAGTACCATTGCGGTCGATCTGCGGGGTGACATCTAATGCGATACCGGAAAAGAAAGGAGTCAGCGTGATATCTGGTGTACTGGTCGTTCCACCGGTTCCTGTAGTTGTCTCACTGGAAACATCGGTGACGAAAAATTCGTCTTCACCCACCTTGATAATTGCTTTCTGGTTGTTCATGGTGGTTACGCGTGGACTTGATAGCACCTGAACATTACCCTGGCTTTTTAAAAGCTCTATAAAGGCATTGAAATCAGCCAGTTTTATAGCCGCGCTGAATACTCCACCGAAACCTGCAATCCCCAAAGCATCAATTGCACTGAAATTATCATTGCTGATATTGCCAGCCTGTCCTGCCAATGACTGGTTATAGCCAGTGCCATCGAAAATAGATCCACCACCGGTCTGGCCGATACCTATAGAATTGTCACCGCCATCTGACTTGGCTATTTTTGACCAGTTAATACCGGACTGGAAACCATCCTTCAGCTCCACTTCCAGAATCTTGGCTTCAAGAATCACCTGTCTTTGCAAACTGGACTGCATAGCCCTGAGAAAACCTTCAACTTCTCTGAGTTCCGCAGGCATGGCTCGTACCACCACTATCCCGGACTGTGGTGACAGAGTGATTGAACGCCCTGCACCATTCCCAATAATACTTTGTAACGATGCACTCATCTCTGACCAGATATCAGCTTCACTGGAAGTGGATACTTTTGCTGATGACTGGTTTTCGGTTGTTGTCGAAGTCGAATCCGAAGAATCACCAGACGATTCACTACTGCTTTGCGTTATCTGCCCTGAACTGACAGTCATTTCAGAACTACCGCTGCGCTTGAGGTTCAGATAATTCACATAAAAAATTCTTGACTGCAACCTGACTGGTAATACCTGGAAACCCGCGGCATTCTGACTGAACTCATAACCATAGACATCACGCAGTGTTTCCATCACACCAGGAATAGTGACATTCTTCAGATTCAGGGAAATGGTACCCGTCACATCTGGATGAACCACCATATTGTAAGGTGTGCCTTCAACCAACCCCATGAAAAACTCTCTGGCTTCAGCATTATTCACCCTGACATCAAAGCGATCCACAGGTTTTCCGGTACCACCAAGATTCAAATCAATGCTTGGCATGAGAGCGGCACTAATTTCGGCCGGTGGCAGCATAGCCGGCTGAGCTTCATTCTGCACAATACCTTTATTCAACTCTTCTCGAATATCATCTATCGCCGTACCCTGTTTGGCAGGTTGTGTCTGACAGCCTGCCACTGACAGCACCATGGCCAGGATAAAATATTTTCTGCTTACTGTTTTCATATGTTATTCCTTACCTGCCGGTGATGATGTCTCACCATGCCGCGTAACAACTGATGGCACAAGCTTTAACGTTATCTCGCCTGTGTCACCGGTTAATACAACTTTTTCTGCGTATATGCCGATTATCCGTGAGTTGCCTACCTTATCGCCAACCGCATAGCGTCGTCCGTTAATCAAAGCTCCAGCTTTCTCCGGATGATAAAAAATAGCCCGCAAGACTGCCTGCTCATTCTGATTCCCGGTTTCAACTGAATCGTCCGAGATCAAATTAAAACCATCAGGACGAGTAGGATCCTTCAATTCGGCGGATAATCCACCCGGTATCAAAAGAACCGCTATTAACAGCGATTGATGCAATCTATTGCGCATATTTTTTATACTCCAATCCATGCATCAGAAAGACTCAGAGTGTAGAGCTTTAAACGCACCTTGTTTTCGGGAAAGTCTTCCACACCAAACTCGATGGCGTCCCAGAAAAAACGGGTTCCAAGTTTTTCCAGGGTTTCAAGGTATTGCAGTGTTGCCAGGTAACTTCCACTAAATTCAATGGAAAAGTCATGACGATAAATTTGATATTTAACGGATGGCAGCTTCTCTTTCTCGGGTTTAATCAAGGCAACAGAGTCATGTGTTTCAAGGTGCAGCAGTTTCAATGTCTTCTGGGATAACAACATTTCTTCAAGCAGACGCGCCATCTGTTCGGGAGAAACTATTCCTGCAGAATCCTGCTGAATCTGTGTATTCAGTGTCGAGAGCTGTTTTTCGAGGGTTTCAATATTCTGTTTGATCTGTTTGTCAGGGTCAGCGCTGGCTTTGGCTGATAGCAGCTTGAGATCAATCTGCATCTGCAGCATTTCCTTGTTCAGTGTTTGCTCCTGCGAGAGTAGTGCATCCTGCCTTTCAACCATCGGGGTCCAGAAAAGAAAATCCCACACCTGATGCATAGCCACCAGGAGCGCAGCAAAAATTAATACCCGCTCTCTGAGCGTTAGAGCATCAATCCTGTCAGCAAGCCGTTTGATTTTATCCTGCATCGGCAGAACCCTCTTCCAGTTTACTGGTGGTCAATTCGAAATTGATACCATTTTCAGGCTCGTCCAAATCACGCTTGAACAGCACCTTGTTAAAGCTTGTTCCCTGGAACACTGACAACTCCGAAAGCTTCTGTAATAAACGTGGCACCAACTCAGGTTTTAAGGTATTGCCTGATAAGCCAAACTCGTTACTACCATCACTGATGGTGATTCGCTGCAGCCAGAGTCCCTGAATCGTTGTTTGCGCCAGGCCTCTGAAATAATCGGAGTAAAGTTTGTTATTTTTAGCCGTTTCACTTCTTATGATTGCCGACAGGCGCCGCGCATCTTTCAGGTTATTTTCAATGCGACTTTTTCTGGCTGTGAGCAAATGGCTCTTTTCTCGTGGTTTTAAAGCAATTTTTGCTTCTTCAAGACTATCCTTCAGGCTGTTCTTTTCAGACATCTGCGCCTGCAGCTCATCCTCAATATCTTTTGTCTGAAAAATGGATATTGCTGAAATTGCAACCAAACCCAAGACAGCAATACCTGCCATCATCAGCATGGTTTTTGCACTGAATGATGTCTTTTTCGGCTTAAGCGAAAGCTGATAAAAATTGATCTGTTGTACTAGGTTTTCCATACGTAATCTCGGAGCGCCGCGCCAATTGGCGGCAAACATCTTGCAACCAA
Organism: Gammaproteobacteria bacterium; assembly: GCA_013041975.1. GTDB lineage: Bacteria > Pseudomonadota > Gammaproteobacteria > Chromatiales > Chromatiaceae > JABDQZ01. Next base: position 2,202 of record JABDQZ010000307.1, on the reverse strand, counting down.
TTGATTATCATATTGATCAATTCCCTGAATCTTTTCCAGTGCCGCAAGCGGTTTAACCGGAGCTGTCAGATAACTGTCGGCGACTTCCATGAATTCCGATACAGATATTGGTACTTGTGTGACCATGTTGATCTTGGTTGCCGAACCATTGGCAAACTGGCTTTCGTAATAATCCATCGAACGCTGCACTTCCAGAGACAACATGTCCATCATCTCCATTTTGCCCTCACCGGTTACCGGATCAATGCGATTAAAGTCCATATTAATATGCCTGCTCAGACACAAACTGCCATTTTCACAAATCTCAATGAGGTTGAAATTTTCAGAAAGGTACAAAAAAGCCCCTGCCCTGTTCTCTTCAACATCCGCAAATGTCATATTGCGCAGCGCCAGTTCCATCACATCAATAACCACCAGGTCAAGGCCGGCAGCGCTCATATCATCAATAATGGTTTTGACAAACACAGTTCGTGAGGCCAGCACATACATCAATTTAGGAGCACCAGCACGTTTACTTACCGGAAGGTGAATGATTTCTATTTCAGCATCATCCAGGTGGTAATCAATAAGATCCTTGATACGCCAGCGAACTGCACTTTTTAACTCTTCAGGCGGCACTTCAGGTGCTTCAATCTGCATTAAAGCATATTGGTCATATCCCAGGACAAAATACGCAGGCATACCTTTCAAACCCGTCTCACTGATTAATTTCTTCAGTTCGTTGCCGCGTTCTGCCGGATCTTTGACTGGATAAAAACCGATATGCTGCAAGCTTAGCCCATCACTTCCAAATCTTACGTGCGCCAGCGAAATACCATCTGGCTCATAAGCAACACCTACGGCCTGGTTTACAGATTTTTTCCTTTTGAAAAAGGAAGACACCCCATTACTCCCATGTTTAATTTTTATTATTTATTGGCATTAATAAACCAAATTGTTTCAATACTAGTGCCTTTAACTATAGGTTTCCAGTTTTATCAGTAACTTAAAGCAATTTTTTCATGCAATTGCCGAAATGTATTAAACTCCCATCAAAACCAGCCAAAAATTCAGGTTAACCATGAAAAATATTTTGCTCATTGCCATCATCTCCCTGACGGCATTTTCAGTTGCCCTAGCACATGATAACTCTCCGACCTATAACCAGATTACGTTCACGGCTATGGCACAGGCTGAAATCAGCAACGATATTCTGGTCATCACGATGCGTGCACATGAAAAAGGCCGGGATCTCGAAACGCTTTCCGATAAAATCAATAAAACCATGGCCTGGGCTGTTAAACTAGTGACCCGATCAGACACGATAAAGTCCCAAACCCGAAACTATCAAACATCCCCCTGGTATGAAAAAGGCAAGCAAAAAGGCTGGCAAATTTCCCAGAGTCTGTCACTAAGCAGCGGTAATCCCGAAGAAATCAGTGAATTGATGAAACAACTGCAAACCAAAATGCAGGTTCAGTCATCAAACTACCAGGTCAGCCCTGACAAACTCGAGGAACTGACTGAAAACCTCACCCAGGTGGCATTGCAGAAATTTTCCCAAAGGGCGAAAACCATTTCACAAACACTGGGTAGCGAAAAGCACAAAATTGTAAAAATCCAGATTCATTCTGCCAGTAACAATCACCCAAGACCCATGATGGCCATGGAAAGTATGCGTAGTGCTTCAGTCAAATCTGTAGCAGCGCCAACTTTTGAGGCCGGGACGCAAAAAGTTACCGTCACAGCCTCCGGAACCATTGAATTGCAGTAAAACCAGAAAAACCCTGATTTCAATAACTTTAATCAATTAGACTATTCTAATAAACTAAGATCAATTGAAGTTTTCATTGAGATTAGCCATGGAATTTCTGATTCTTGTTAACACAATAGCTCTCATGCTGGCCGGTTCAGCACTGATGTACGTCCTGTTTTCTAAATCACGTAACCGGGCACAAAACCCGGCAAGAAACGAAAAATAGCCCACATGTATTGCATGGCAGCTGACGAAATTGTAAGATGCGCGTCCTTCAATACTTTAGGCGCGTAACTCAGTTGGTTAGAGTGTCACCTTGACATGGTGGAAGTCGGTGGTTCGAATCCACTCGCGCCTACCAATTAACAAAATCCCCGAAAATCGGGGATTTTTTTTGTTTACCGTTTACGAGACTTAGCGTCGTACCACCTTCCTAATGCCTGAACACCATACCGTGGTTTTTGTTC
>JABDQZ010000305.1 GCA_013041975.1 Gammaproteobacteria bacterium | reverse complement strand
AAACAAATCTTTATATACCGAACGCAATAATCTCGGTGTGATCACTTTCCAGGAAAAAAGCCGATATCATGAGTCTGGAATCCAGGCGAAGCTCAGTCATGGAATAGCGGATAACTGGGAAGTTGGCTTAATCATTCCTGTCAATGAAATCCGTACTAATTCGACAGAAATTGTTGGTGGCAACGCGATAAACAAATTGCACAAAGAAGGTATTGGAAACCTTGGACTGACGACTGCAACCACAAATAGTTTTAATGATGACACGTATCTTTTTTTTGAGGCGATACTGGGACTGCCAACCGATACGCGTAGCCAACAGTTAGTAGGTGGTGCTACTGGCTCAGTTGAATTAAGCCTGACGCGATACTGGGGTGACTGGGGTATAAAAGGACTAGTGTCTGAGTATTTCAGTGCAGCAAAAGACTTTGATGATTGGTCAAGTAATACAACTTATAAAGTTGGTGTAAGCACTCTACTTGCAGAGCAGTTGTATGGTTCACTCTTGCTCGGTGAGAGTGATGGTTTTGAGGTAGGTGAAATTACTCTTGAAAAAAAACTGGATAACGATAAAACACTGGAATTAACCGTTGAAACAGACATTAATGGAAGCAGAGATGCGCTTTCTGTTTCTCTGGGCCTGACTTTCCCTATTTTGTAAACTGTACTGGCCTGTTTGTTATTTCAACTTTCCTGATTAGCAGGGTATCCGAGGCGGGACCAGTGTTTGGGTTGGCAGTAAACTCTAGTGTACGCACATCATTTAACGAGAAAGCTATGGATGGATTATTTCTTTCTTTCATCCACCAGTCAGGTATTTTTAATTGATGCAGGTTCAGCGTGATGTCATTTTCTCCCGGCTTAAGATTTAATGGTAGAGTCGCTTGCACTAATGAATTGAAATCGTTTTCTTTACTGTAGCCGTTAATAAAGGCGTAAGCGCCAAACTCAAGAGGTAAGCCGGTCTTTGCCGTTATCTGAAGTCTGATATTTTTATTACTTAAGTTTTGCTTATCCATATATACTGACAAGCCGGTAAAGTTCTTGCCATTAACCTCAGGGAGGCTATAAGACCAGCCTACCTGATTATCAGATTGTTGAGCGAGATTGCTTTTAGCTTCAGATTCCTGCCAGGTGCTCCATTCGTTTTCAATGAGGGAAATAACCGGGCCAGTCTTCAGATTAGCTAACTTTCTGAGTTTAAGTTTTGCAAGAGCTTCGTATTTACCATTTTTGTATTGCTCAATATAGCTGGTGAAATCTAGTGGGTCTGAAGAGTCTCTGATTAATACCCAGTACTCATCTTCGGGTGAAAGGTGATTATCCGAGTCTTTTGGTTGTTGCTGAGCATTAATATGGACGCTGTTTGCATTGATACTGAATACGAAATCACCTATAAGTGAAGAGGATTCCCAGGGTACTTGTTTTTTGTTGCTATCTTCAACCACTGCAATGCGAACCTGTTTAAAGACATCTTCGATTTCGAGGTTGGGTTGGTTCAGATATTTCAAAAGGTGTTTGGTATATAGGCCATTTCTTTCTTCACCATCTGCCGCCACCGAACCGGGAGCTGTTGCATAGGCGATAAGGCTTCCAGTAGGGGCGTCCATTTTAGCCAGGCCCAGTTCTGTGCTCCGGAAGCTTCTTGCAAAAGGATTGTTTCGACAGGCATCAAGTACAACGATATTCAAGCTGTTTTCGGCATCTTCCATCTTGCCGAGTATTCTACCCGCATCAATTGCCTCAAACTTGATATCTGATTCAGATTCAAGGAGGGCTCCAATGGGTATCAGGTAATTTCTCCCCTTTAATTGAATACCATGACCGGCATAATAAAATAGGCCAGTTCCTCCTTTTCGATTCAACTTTTTACCAAATTGATTGATCGATTGTTGCATCTCTTTCTGGTTGGCATTGAGCTTCAGAATGACTTCAAAGCCATTTTGTTTTAATACAGCAGCCATGTCGGTTGCATCATTGACTGGATTCATAAGGGGTGAAAACTGGTAGCCGCCATTTCCGATGACAAGAGCTACGCGATTTTCAACTGAATTATTTGCCAGGGCGTTATTAGTCGCTTGAGCACAGGCATTACCATTGAATATCAAAAGTACTAAGACAAATGACCTTATAACAGTGAAGTCCATGGATCGGGTGGCACTCCCACTTGTTGAGTATGCAAAGGATAAATATTGAAACCTGAATTTCTTCAAGTTTCCAGTCTTTTTATTCCAGCGTCTGCGTCAGCTTAATAAATAGCTTTTCGGTTTAATTTTCAGTGCAGGCATCTTTTAAATAGTATCCCGATATTTTACCAAAGCAATATTAAGACAATACCAACAGCTACAACCGCCCAGGTTACCAATGTCGTTGTATCAGATTCGTCGATGATAGTTGCGATGAAGTCTTTTTTTGTATGGTCTACAGAATAAGAATTATCAGACGTAGATACCGGTACTTCCTTTTCAATAATTTTTTCTACAATAACTTCTTTTACTTCAGTTTTTTTCGGATTTAAAGATTCAATGGCAGCTTCATGAACATAGGCGCTTTTTGAAATTCCAGCTTTTTCACTGGCTGCAGTCAGTTTTTCATTCAATTCGTCATCGATAGTGATAGTAACTTTCTTAGTCATTTTTTAATTCTCCATGAATAGGCGCTAGTTATAAGACTAGTTGTATATCGGTTGTTTTATTTAAAAGTTTTAAACATTTGAATAAAAAACACAAGGTGAAAATGCACTATCGGTCACAGCAGCACGGCGCCTACAGACTAACTTTGAGCGCTGCTCTTAGCAATGAAGGACCTGTCGTGAAATCAGTATGACTTCAGTTTTAACAGAATTCAGCCAGTCGCAGCCTCTTGCCGAATGACCACTTCCAGAAAGAAGTCATTCGAGACGCAGTGTCAATATTCGGGCCGGGTCTATCGTTCAATAGATTCAAACTGAGTGACAAACTCGGAATATCCATCGGAAACTAAATTGTCCTTAGGTATAAAACGTAGTGAAGCAGAGTTGATACAGTATCGAAGACCAGTAGGCTTTGGTCCATCGTTAAAAACATGGCCCAGGTGGGAGTCTCCATTTTTTGAACGTACCTCAGTTCGACTCATGCCCCAGGACCAGTCTTTTTTTTCTACAATATAATTGTTGATTAAGGGGCGTGTAAAGCTGGGCCATCCAGTTCCTGATTTGTATTTATCTGTGGAGCTGAAAAGAGGTTCGCCGCTGACGATATCGACATAGATGCCTTCCTCCTTGTTATTCCAGTATGCATTGTTGAAAGCA
>JABDQZ010000301.1 GCA_013041975.1 Gammaproteobacteria bacterium | reverse complement strand
TCAATGGGCTTTTAAAAGTAAATTTGAAGCCATGTCTTTCAGCGTGAGGTGCTACAGAAGAACAGCATCCTGAACGAAAAAAGGGCTACGATTTCTCGTAACCCTTTGATCAATAACTGGTGCCTGGGAGAGGACTTGAACCTCCACGACCTTGCGATCACTAGCACCTGAAGCTAGCGTGTCTACCAATTTCACCACCCAGGCAATTTGAGGGCGCGACTGTACAGCGACATTTGCTTTCTGTCAACGTACAATAGGTGGATTGTTTATTAATCTGGAATTTTTGTGTCCAAAAAGAAAAAAACGGCTGATAACGCTTTTGTTGATCCTTATCATGAGCGCGAATCACAAAATTACGAGAACCCGATACCCAGTCGTGAGTTCATACTTGAAAAGCTGATTGATGCACGTAAATCACTGTTTTACGCCGATATAGTCAGTATTCTCGGAATCACTTCCGAAGAACATAAAATCGCCCTGCAGAGGCGCCTTAATGCCATGGTGCGTGATGGCCAGTTAATTCGAAATCGCAAGGGTTTGTTTACACCTGTTCGCCCCGAAGACCTGGTTGTCGGTAACGTGATTGGTCATCAGGACGGTTTTGGTTTTCTCAAGCCAGAAGCGGGTGGTGACGACCTGTTTCTGTCGAATTATCAGATGCGTAGCCTGTTTCACGGAGATAAAGCCGAGGTCTATATTTCAGGTGTGGATAAACGCGGAAGAAGTGAGGCCTCTGTTATTAAGGTGGTGGAACGGGCGAACAAGACTATTGTCGGCAGGCTGTTTTGCGAGATGGGCGATGTCTTTGTAGTTCCTGATAACAAGCGCATAGCCCAGGAAATTCGAATCCCTGATATGGCCTGTGAACTCGGCGGCATGGGTGAAATGGTCAATGTGGAGATCACTGAGCAGCCAACTTCGCGGCATCGGGCGGTGGGTAAGGTGATCGAGATACTGGGTGAACATATGGCTCCCGGTATGGAAACCGACGTTGCCATACGCGCCCACAATATTCCGGTTGAGTGGCCTGAAGATGTGCTTGAACAGATTGAAGGTTTGAGTAGCGAAGTTCCTGAAGAGGCCAAGCAGGGCAGGGTCGATTTACGCAATGTGCCGCTGGTGACTATTGATGGTTCTGATGCCCGTGACTTTGATGATGCGGTCTATGCCAAGCGTACCGGCAAGGGCTGGAAACTGCTGGTCTGTATCGCCGATGTATCCAGCTATGTCGAGCCAGATTCAGCGTTAGACAAGGAAGCGTTTCAGCGCGGCAATTCGGTGTATTTTCCTAACAGGGTTGTGCCCATGTTGCCGGAAATACTCTCCAATGGTTTGTGTTCATTAAATCCTCATGTCGACCGCCTGTGTATGACGGCAGAACTCAATGTCGATGAAAACGGCAAGATATTCCGTTCGAAGTTTTATCAGGCAGTGATGCGTTCACATGCACGTCTTATCTATGATGACGTGGCCGCTATGCTGATTGATGGAGATGAAGCGCTCTGTAAGCAGCATGCTGAGATTTTGCCCGATCTACATGAATTGTATGCCTTGTATAAAGCGCTGCACAAAGGACGGGAAACTAACGGTGCAATTGATTTTGATACCATTGAAACACGTATTGTGTTCTGTGATGATAAGAAAATTGAACGCGTCGAGCCGGTATTCAGAAACGATGCCCACAAGATCATTGAAGAGTGTATGCTGGCTGCCAATGTTGCTGCAGCCCGTTTGCTGCTAAGAAAGAAAATACCGGCGCTGTATCGCAACCATGAGCCGCCACCGGAACAAAAGATTGTTGATCTGCGTGGCTTCCTGCAGGAACTGGGTATTATCCTTGATGGCGGCTACAAGCCCACCGCAAAAGATTACGCCAAACTGCTGGATGAAATCCAGGAGCGTCCTGATGCGCACCTGATTCGTACCGTGATGCTGCGCTCCATGTCACAGGCAGTTTACAGTGATGACAACCTGGGGCATTTCGGTTTGTCATTCGCTGCCTATGCGCACTTTACTTCACCGATTCGCCGTTATCCTGACCTGATCGTGCACCGTGCTATCTGTCACACCTTAACCGGGCAGAATGCTGAAAAGTTTGATTACTCACCTGTACAGATGCAGGTGATGGGCGAACAGTGTTCAATGACCGAACGCCGTGCTGACGATGCCACGCGTGATGTTATGGACTGGCTTAAATGTGAGTTCATGATGGACAAGATCGGTGATGAGTTTCAGGGCATTATCAGTTCGGTGACTTCTTTTGGGTTGTTTGTTCAGCTCGAACAGGTCTATGTCGATGGGCTGGTGCATATCACGGCATTGAAAAATGATTACTACCAATATGATCAGGTCGGTCACCGTTTGACTGGAGAACGTAATGGCCAGGTCTTCAGGCTGGGGGATCCGATTCGCATCAAGGTTGCCGCAGTTAACCTGGATGATCGAAAAATAGATTTTGTACTGGCTGATGACTGGGTTGCTCCGGCAGGTAAAAAAAGTTCACGACGTTATGCGGCGTCCGGCAGGAAAAAACAGGACAAGTCTCATAAACCCAGACATAAGGACAGGGGTAAAAAGACCGCAAACAAACACAAAGGCAAACGCAAACCAGCCAAGGGGCACAGGCATAAATG
>JABDQZ010000193.1 GCA_013041975.1 Gammaproteobacteria bacterium | reverse complement strand
CAGTTGTTCACGTAATTCAGCATGATTTTCGATAATGCCGTTGTGGACAATGGCGACCTGTTCGCCACTCATGTGGGGGTGGGCATTTCTTTCCGCAGGCATGCCGTGTGTTGCCCAGCGCGTATGCGCTATACCAACTTTGCTCTCAAGCGCGCACTGATCTGTAAGCTCTTTAAGACTATCTACCTTGCCGACTGAACGAATACGCTGTAACTGGTTGGCACCATTGAAAACGGCCAACCCTGCCGAGTCATAGCCTCTGTACTCGAGGCGCTTGAGACCATCGAGCAATACCGGAACAATATCCTTATTTGAAATAGCTCCTACAATACCGCACATATGCCTTTCCTACTTAGGTTGTTTAACCGGGCGTTTCCAGTTTTCAATGGTTATCTGTTTTGCCCGGGTTAAGGTCAGCTTGTCTTCCGGCGTTTCCCTGGTGATCACTGAACCTGCGCCGATGGTGGATCCCTGGTTGATTTTAATGGGCGCAACCAGTGCCGTGTTTGAACCGATAAAAGCGTTATCGCCAATAATGGTTTTATGCTTGTTGGCACCATCATAGTTACAGGTGATGGTACCGGCACCGATATTCACTGTCTTACCGATTTCACTGTCGCCAACATAACTTAAATGGTTGACCTTGCTACCTTCATCAACGCGGGCATTTTTTAGTTCTACAAAGTTTCCAATATGGTTATTGCCGAGCAGTTCTGTGCCAGGACGGATTCGGGCAAACGGCCCCACCTTGCTTGATGCACCCACGATGGCATTTTCGATAACACAGTTTTCAAGGATAGTGACATGATCATCGATGCGGCTGTTTTTGATGACCGTGTTAGCACCGATATTGACGCCCTTGCCAATACTGATATCTCCTTCCAGAATAACATTGATATCCAGCAAGCAATCCTGCTCAACGGAAATATCACCCCGTATATCGATACGCTTGGGATCAATAAGGGTAACGCCCTGGCGCATCAGGCTTTCTGCCTGCTTTTGCTGGAATTCACGCTCGAGTGCCGCGAGTTGAATACGATCGTTAACCCCGCTGACTTCACTTTCTGATTCAGGATGTACAGCAAGTACATTCACATTATCAGCAACCGCGAACGCCACAATGTCTGTCAGGTAGAATTCTTGCTGGGCATTATTGTTTTCGATTTTTGATATCCATGCTGATAACGCCGCGTGCTCGATACACATGATACCGGTATTGATCTCGTTGATTTTTAATTGTTCGGGCGAAGCATCCTTCTGTTCTACAATGGAAATAATCTGATCATAGGCATCACGAACAATACGGCCATAGCCGCTCGCATCATTCAACTTGACGGTTAACAATGAAAGATTTGACTCACTGGCGATTAGCGTTTTTAGCGTATCAGCCTGAATTAATGGTACATCGCCGTATAAAACCAGCACTTTGTCGACGGCTTGCAGAAAAGGCATAGCCTGTTCCACCGCATGACCGGTTCCAAGTTGCTCGGCCTGCTCTGCCCAAATGAGATCTGCATCTGACAGGGTTTCTCTGACCCGTTCGCCGCCATGACCATAGACTACAACAATCTGTTGCGCCTCGAGCTCTCTGGCACAATCTATGACATGCTCCAGCATCGGTTTTCCCGCCAGGGGATGCAGTACCTTTGGCAGGGATGATTTCATTCGAGTGCCTTGCCCGGCAGCAAGAATAACGACGCCCAGTTTCATCGCTGGCTTCTCCATATCGATTTTTTTATCCGTTTTAACAGGCTATAAATCTATCAGAGGATATTAATTTAAGGTAGGCTTATTTGTAGTTTCAGGATCAGCTTCAGTGAAGTCTGCTTCAGTTGCGTCTCTGACTTCCAGTATCTTCACTTCCAGTGTTAACGTCTTTCCGGCCAACGGATGATTGCCATCAACAACCAGTTTTCCATCTTTTATCTTGCTGACATAAAAACTTCTGGACTCACCCCGGTCATTTTGCATCTGGACTTCAGCGCCTACATGACGGAAATCCTCGGGAACATTTTCCAGGTCATCGACAAACACCATGGCGGGATTATATTCTCCAAAACCTTTTGCTGGTGGTATTTCGCTGGATATTTCATCTCCGGCCTGTTTGTCGATTAATAACTCATCCATACCGCCCAGTAATTCTGTGTCCCCGCCAAAGATATAGCCCGTGGGAATGTCGTTATGTTCCAGCACGGAACCGGCTTTATCCTTGATAATGTAGGTTAATGAAACAAATTTTCCCGGCTCTATTTTTTCTGTCATATGTCACTTTCTTTAATATGTGCTGCTCCTGCACACCTGACCTACATGGAAGTAGGAATTGCCGGAAATAGTATGAACCTTATTCCGGCCATGTACCCACAGTATACGGTGGGTCCTGTACATAAAAACGGCCCTGATGTTTCCATCAGGGCCGTAATTAAATGGTTGACGCTTTGCTTTTAACCTTTCTGGTTTTTTCTGATTTTCTGAATTGTTCTTAACTGAGCCACTGCCTCGGCAAGTTCAGCCTTCGCCCTGGCATATTCAAAATCAGAACGCTGATTTTCCAATGCATCTTCAGCACGACGTTTAGCTTCTTCTGCCGCAGCTTCATCAAGATCATGTGCCCTTAATGCGGTATCCGCGAGAATAGTGACAACGTGTGGCTGTACTTCCAGCATACCGCCGGAAACATAGAAGTGCTCAACATTACTACCGTTAGTTACACGGACATCGCCTGCCTTGATGGGTGAAACAAATGGCGTGTGTCTTGGCGCAATACCAACTTCACCCATCTTTGCAGGCACATAGACCATTTCGCCCTGACCGGAGAACAGTTCTCCCTCTGCACTGACGATATCAACATGTATTGTCATTGACATGAATTATCTCCGACTTACGCGTTTTCTTTTTCCGCGTTGGTAATTACTTCATCAATACCACCACACATGTAGAAAGCCTGTTCAGGCAGATGATCGTATTCACCGGCAACAATGGCTTTAAAGTCTTTAATGGTATCTTTCAGTGATACATATTTTCCTGGTGCACCAGTGAAGACTTCTGCCACGAAGAATGGCTGTGACAGGAAGCGCTGGACTTTACGGGCACGGTTTACAGCCTGCTTGTCATCTTCGGACAGTTCGTCCATACCCAGAATGGCGATAATATCTTTCAGCTCTTTATAACGTTGCAGTACACCCTGTACGCCACGGGCAACATCGTAGTGTTCCTGACCAACAGCATTGGGCTCAAGAATACGGCTGGTAGAATCCAGCGGATCAACCGCAGGGTAAATACCCAGCTCAGCAATCTGACGAGACAATACCAGTGTGGCATCGAGGTGAGCGAAGGTTGTAGCTGGTGAAGGGTCAGTCAAGTCATCCGCAGGCACGTAAACGGCCTGGAAAGAGGTGATCGACCCGGTTTTGGTTGAGGTAATACGCTCCTGCAGGGTACCCATCTCTTCGGCCAGTGTAGGCTGGTAACCTACCGCTGATGGCATACGACCCAGCAGTGCAGATACCTCGGTACCGGCCAGTGTGTAACGGTAGATGTTGTCAACAAACATCAGTACATCACGACCTTCATCACGGAAGTTCTCTGCAATGGTCAGGCCCGTCAGGGCAACACGCAAACGGTTACCAGGAGGCTCATTCATCTGGCCATAAACCAGTGCAACCTTATCCAGTACGCCACCTTCTTCCATCTCGTAGTAAAAGTCGTTACCTTCACGGGTACGCTCACCTACACCGGCGAATACCGAGAAGCCTGAGTGCTCAACGGCGATGTTACGAATCAGTTCCATCAGGGTAACGGTTTTACCAACACCGGCTCCACCGAACAGTCCAATTTTACCACCCTTGGCGATCGGCATGATCAGGTCAATAACCTTAATACCGGTTTCCAGAATTTCGGTTTCACTGGATTGCTCATCCAGGGCAGGAGGATCACGATGGATAGCCATGGTTTTTTCAGCTTCAACTGCACCCGCATTGTCGACGGGACGACCCAGTACATCCATAACACGGCCCAGGGTTGCCTGACCTACAGGTACCATAATCGGGCTACCGGTTGAAACAACTTCAATACCACGTTTAAGACCGTCCGTTGAGCCCATTGCAATCGTTCTGACTACACCGTCACCCAGTTGCGACTGAACTTCAAGTGTCAGATCAACTTCTTCAATTCGCAGCGCTTCATAAATCTTTGGCATATTGCTGCGGTCGAACTCTATGTCTACCACCGCACCGATGATTTCTACCACTTTACCCGAACTCATTTCCGGTTCCCCTTACATTACAAATTTTCTAGATTTCACTCTGTTGTAGAGAATGAAAATTAATATTCTTTACAGTGCTGCTGCACCACCAACAATTTCAGAAATTTCCTGAGTAATCGCTGCCTGTCGAGCCTTGTTATAAATCAGCTGCAGATCGTTAATCAGGTTGCCGGCATTGTCGGTTGCCGCCTTCATCGCCACCATTCTTGCTGACTGTTCACAGGCTGCATTTTCAACCACGGCCTGATAGGTCAGAGACTCCACATAACGAGTTAACAGTCCATCGAGAACCTCTTTTGAATCCGGCTCGTAGATATAGTCCCAGTGGTGGCTGAGTTCTTCTTTCTCTTCCTCGTAAGACAAAGGTATCAGCTGTTGAATAGCCGGAGCCTGTGTCATGGTATTCACAAAGTGGTTGTAGGCAATGTAAATCCTGTCCAGTTCACCATTGCTGAATTTATCCAGCATGACTTTAACCGGGCCAATCAGCTCTTCGATATGTGGTGTATCACCCATGTGAGTAATCTGGGCATGCACCTGGCCACCCATGCGACGGAAGAACGCCAGCGCTTTTGATCCGATGGTGCAAAACTCAGACTGAACACCGTCTTCAGCAAGTACACCGATTTCTTTTGCCAGTTTACGGAACAGGTTACTGTTGAGGCCACCACAGAGACCACGATCTGAAGACACGATAATAAACCCGACTTTCTCTACTTTTCGGTCAAGCATAAACGGATGCTTGTATTCCGGATGAGCATGAGAGAGATGGGAAATCACGGCTTTCATCTTGTCAGCATAAGGACGGGACGCAGACATGCGATCTTTCGCCTTGCGCATCTTGGATGCAGCCACCATTTCCATGGCGCTGGTGATCTTCTGCGTATTTTTTACGCTACCGATCTGTGTGCGAATTTCTTTTCCGACAGCCATGAGTCAGCCCTTACCAGGTATTGTTATCCTTGAAGTCCTTGATTGCAGCGTGCAGTGCATCGGCTACTTCATCGTTGTAGTCAGTTTCCGTATTGATC
>JABDQZ010000297.1 GCA_013041975.1 Gammaproteobacteria bacterium | reverse complement strand
TCGTGGTATCGGTCCTGCTTATGAAGATAAAGTGTCACGCCGGGGTATTCGTCTTGGTGAGATTTTTGATGTGCCGCATATCAGCGAACGCCTGCGTGAAGTGATGGAATATCACAATTATGCACTGGAACATTATTTCGATTATGAAACTGTTGATTACCAGAAAACCCTGGATGAATTACTTGAACAGGCAGAGCGTATTCGTCCGATGGTTGAAGATGTTACAGGTACACTGCACAAGATGCGCAGGAAGGGTGAAAATGTCATGTTCGAAGGTGCGCAGGGCGCATTGCTGGACATTGATCACGGTACCTATCCCTATGTGACTTCATCCAATACCACGGCTGGCGGTGCGGCTTCCGGTACCGGTGTTGGTCCTCGTTACATTGACTACGTACTGGGTATTGTCAAAGCCTACACCACGCGTGTTGGTGCCGGTCCTTTCCCGACAGAGTTGTTCGATGATGATGGCGAACACCTTGGTACCAAAGGTCATGAGTTCGGTGCAACCACCGGACGTCAGCGCCGTTGTGGCTGGCTTGATACCGTGGCTTTGAAACGTTCGCTGGACATCAACAGTGTTTCCGGTATGTGTATTACCAAACTGGATGTGCTTGATGGCCTGCAAAAACTGAAAATTTGTACTTCCTATAAACTGGATGGTGAAGTTGTTGATACACCACCCGTTGGTGCTGATAACTTCGAAAAATGCGAGCCAGTATTTATCGAAATGCCAGGCTGGACTGAATCCACTGTTGGTGCCAAATCAAAAGATGATTTGCCGCAGGCAGCGATAGATTATCTGGACAAGGTACAAGAACTTTGTGAAACACCGATTGATATCATTTCAACCGGGCCAGACAGGAAAGAGACTATCGTCCTGAATCATCCATTTGATTCATAATCAATAAAAAAGCAGGCTGAAAGCCTGCTTTTTTTCCGATTTACCCATCTTTTCCATCAATGCGTGCTTTCCATAAAACAGGTGTGTAAACCGCGGTAAACAGCAGGAAAGTAAACAGCCATAGTGTGCCAGAAATCACGATGGTGTATTGATAGTGTTCAATAAATAACAATGGCCAAATTACCCTGGTTACAGGTGTAGATGCCATCAGAATAAATGCAATCAGTAATAAGCCGGTGTGATTGATTTGCCTTGCCGTATGACCCAGAGATACACGAGACATCATGCCAAGCGTAATCATTCCGATGGCCCCGCTAGTGAGAGCATGGGTGGATATCGAAGGTAAGGAGGGAAACAATGGATGGCTTGCCTGTAGCAACAGTCCGATAACAATCCAGCAGTAACCCAGGTATAAAATCCACAGCATCGGAATTGACCAGAGTTTTTTGATATGCCAGCGGTATAAACGAAATATCTGCATGATGGCAGCAAAGCCGGCAATGATGGCTGTCAGTTGTTCAGCCGTATCGATGAGTACAGAAAATATCAGCCATAATGTCAAAGACAGGTAAGTCAGTATTTCAATGTTTCGGGATAATGGGCGTATTTCGGTATTTGTACCGCGACTGATGAAAAAGGGAATGACACGACCGCCCATTAATACAACCAGAATAATGACGATATGCAGTGAAAAATTGATCCCGAACATGGCAGGCATGTCTATCAGGCCAAGAATGGAAAGTTGGAAAAACAGATCACCAGCACCAATTAACAACATCGCAGGAATAAACAGCCAGTTGGTTTTGTTTTGTGATTTGATGAGAGGTATGCCAATCGCGATTGCCAGAAAAGGAAAGAAGGCAACACTAACACTGGCAGCAAATAATGGATGAAGATCCAGAAATGGCAGAATTCTGGCAGCTAGCCAGACAGTTACAATTTCACCCAGCCAGTATCCGCGTAATGTTTGTATGTCAGTCCAGTTTTTAACAGCAGTTAACAGGAATCCGGCTATAGCTGCAGCGGTATAACCGAATACCATTTCATGGGCATGCCAGAGTGTTGCGGTATAATGAGGGCTGGGACTGAAGCCTCGGAAAAAGCTGTATAACCAGATTGAAATCAACAAAATACCAGACAAGCCAGCCAGATAGAAAAATGGCCTGAAGCCGAGGCGAAGAATTGGTGGCGTTTTAATGGGTTGTGATTGTTCCGGTTGGATGAGTGGCATTGGTGGTATTCAGTTATGAAGCTTAAACTGAATTATAGGTGAGAGTGGAGTAAGGGCCTTGACTTGAGTCAACCCCGATAACTCCCCCTTGGTAAGGGGGAGAAGGATGGCTTAAGCAGCCTTGCTTTCTGAGTCAATCAGTTTTTCAGTTTGATTTTCAGCTGAAATGACCACCTTGCGGGGTTTCATGGCTTCAGGAATTTCCCTGACCAGTTCAATATGCAGCAAGCCATCTTTTAATGCGGCACCTTTTACGACAACATAGTCCGCCAGCTGGTAGCTGCGTTCGAAGTTACGATTGGCAATGCCGTGATGCAGAAATTTTTTGCCTTCGTTGTTCTGTTGCTGTGAGCCTTTTACTGTGAGGCGTCCGTTGTTGATTTCAATATCCAGTTCATCTTCTTTAAAACCGGCAACAGCCAGGCTGATACGGTATTCGTTTTCATCGAGCAGTTCGATGTTATAAGGGGGGTAACCGCTGTTGTTGTCGGTTCTGTAAGCATTTTCCAGAGCGTTGGTGAGGCCATCAAAACCAATGCCACTGCGGAATAAAGGGGTAAAATCAAAAGTCGTCATTTTCATATTCTCCATTGAGCAATATTGTTTGATTGTGCAGTACCATCAGTCACTGCAAGCTCATAGAT
>JABDQZ010000296.1 GCA_013041975.1 Gammaproteobacteria bacterium | reverse complement strand
CGCTTCATGCCACTGAGTCCGATGTGCCGACAGGGCGTCAGTTACAGGCTAAGGCGGAAGCAGAAACCCAGTTCATAGATACACCATCATTGAAAAAGCTGATTGATGAATCCACGGAACTTGTGCTGGTTGATATCCGTACACCCGGTGAAATTCAAAAGCACGGTGGAACCATTGATGTACCCCAGAATGTGAATATTGTCAGAGGGTGGCTGGAGTTCAGTATTCAGAATAAAGTCCTGGATACAGATAGCCCCATCGTCGTCTACTGTGGTGCTGGATTAAGAAGCCCGTTTGCGGCCAAGACCCTGCAGGACATGGGTTATACCAATGTCTGGAATTATGCCGAGGGCTTTTTTGGCTGGAGAGATGCTCAATAGACTGTGCGGCACCAAAACAATCTATAGCCTAGCCTGCAACGATGAAGAAAATCAAAAATGAAAAGGAATTATTAAAAAAAGCCATTGTTGTTGGTATGAATTATGCCGAACGCAGAGGTGCTGCCAAATTTGAAGCAACCGACTCTCAACACCTGAAAGTTGAATATATCTACAAACTCCTGGTACATGATAAAGTGATTCAGTCCATACCCCAGGATCAAATCAGCCAGAAAACCATGGCGCATAAACTGGCGCTCTGGATCTCTCATCAGTTACCTGAAGATCATCCCCTGTTAAAATAGCCTGGAATAATTTATGAACCTTTGGGTTGATGCTGACGCGTGTCCTGTCGTTATCAAGGAAATTCTTTTCCGTGCAGCTGAACGAACGCAAACAGAGATGACCCTGGTAGCGAATCAGTCGATATCTGTCCCTCCATCCCGTTATATCAAAACGCAACGAGTGAGCTCAGGTTTTGATGTGGCAGACAATGAAATTGTTAAACAGGTTCAGTCCGGCGACCTGGTGATCACCAGTGATATTCCTTTGGCTTCTGAAGTTATTGATAAAGGCGCTTTGGCATTAAGCCCCAGGGGAGAGCTGTTTACTTCTGAAAATATCAAGGCACGCCTGAATATGAGAGATTTTCTGGAAACCATGAGATCCAGTGGAATCCAGTCAGGTGGTCCGCCACCGTTGAATCAGTCTGACAGGCAGGCATTCGCCAATCATCTCGATCGCCTTCTCAGAACGCAGTAAGGGCAAACACCCTCATAAAATCTTTCCTTACCAGGAAAAACATCAGCGAATTTTTATTTTCCGGTCATTTTCAACTTCATTGCCAGGATGGTCAATCAACTGATCACCGATGCTTAAGCCTTGCAAAACCTGTGCTGCCAGGCCATTATGTTTTCCGATCCGGACTGTTTGTAGTCTAGCCTCATTGTTTTCTATTTTATAGACAGCCCATTGATCATTATGTCGAAATAAGCTGCTGGCAGGTATCTGTAAAACGTCTTCTTCATGCCAGATAATAAAATTGGCTTCCACGCGATAACCATCACCTAACTGCTGCCATTGTTCGGCCGGAGAGGTTAAGTCGGAAATGATTAATACGCGTTGTTCTTCAACACCCAGCGCTGAAACTTTGGTGAAACCGGCTGGTTCAACAGTTCTTACCTTTCCATGTAAGGGCTGGCTACCTCCCCAGCGTTCAAAACGTACGGGCATACCGGGTAAGATTTTTATTGCATCCGCAGATAATACATCGACTTCAATTTCCAGTGCGGATGGATCACCAACTTCCAGCAGGGTTTCGCCGATGTTTACCGGGCCTTCGCATTGACGGTTAATTTTGAGAATACGACCGTTGATCGGAGACCGCAGCGGTATGCGTTCAACCGTATCATCCTTTTTAATCTGTGAACCATGTTCCAATACGACCTGAGCAGCTTCCAGTTCATAACGGGAAACTTCCACGTTAAAGTCAGCGGTACGTTTTTGGGCTGCAGTGGTATTGGCCTGGTTTAACGCCCTGTCATATTGATCACGTGAAATCGCACCCTTCTTCACTAGCGGTTCGTAACGATTGAGCTCTAATATTGCCAGCTTGTTGGCTTCAACAGCGGCCTTGGCTTGTTCACTGGCTGCCTGCAAGGCCGATTTTGCTGCGGCAAGGCGTGCTTCTGCCTGTGCGCGACTTCTCGGATCTAACACTGCTGACTCAAGTGGGGTGATAGTCAGTAACGTCTGTCCCTGTGTGATCATATCCCCGACATCAAGATCCACTCTACAGGTGACCCCGCTTACCGGTGCAGCTATAACATAACGATCAATAACACGTGTGCGACCTTCATCTTCAATCGTGATGGTCATAGGTGCTTTGCTGACCTTTACAGCCTCAACCAGAATGGCTTGTGGCCAGAAGCCATAGATCAGTAAAGCGATAATTAATAAAGCTGTGAATGTTATTACGGGATGCTTGCGCAATAAATTGATCATACTGTCATTCCTTGGTCTTGAGTACAGCTATCATGTCGAGTTGTGT
>JABDQZ010000285.1 GCA_013041975.1 Gammaproteobacteria bacterium | reverse complement strand
GTCGAGTTCAGCATGGATGATTCCAGTCAGGCCCGTTCCGGGATGTATGCTGAGGTAATGATTCCTGACCCATCCAAAAAAGGCGCTTCCAGTCCGGTAGTTCCTGAAACTGCCATCCTGTGGAGAGGCAGTCTGCCAGCGGTTTACAAAATTGACGATACCGGTGCCATCAAGCTGCGCCTGATCCGAATCGGTGAACGCACCGCTGATGGCAAGGTTGTTGTTATCAGTGGCATACGTGCTGGCGATAAAATTCTGGCCGAGCCTGGTGCCGGCACACGATCAGGTTCCTGATCAAAATTCAGTTGTTTAAGATTTCACCAGGGCCGCTTGCAGCCGGCCCTGGTGGGTTAACTGCAAAAAAACAAACAAGTTAGGACGCTGACCATGAGTGAATCCCCAATCGAGAGCGAAAAAATCGAACACGAACTGGGTTTTGCCGGAAAACTCGCCAAGGCATTTATCCATTCTCCTTTGTCACCGCTGATCTTCGCAGCCATGATGCTGCTGGGTATCTATGGCCTTATCGCCACACCAAGACAGGAAGACCCGGAAATTTCTGTTCCGATGATTGATATATTCTATCGTATGCCCGGTGCTACCGCAGAAGAAGTGTCCAAATTACTGATTGGTCCTCAGTCCAGGGTTTTAACTGAAATTCCAGGCGTAAAACATGTCTACTCTGTCAGCGACAAGGAAATGGGCATCATCACCATGGAATATCATGTGGGTGAAGACATGGAGTCTGCCATCGTCCGCACCAACGATAAGCTAAAGGCCAATGCAGACCTGCTGCCGCCAGGGGCAGAGCCTGCCACGATGAAACCCAAGGAAATCGATGATGTTCCGGTTCTGACCCTGACGCTCTGGTCCAATGAACTGGATGATGCCACGCTGCGGACACTTGCTGTCAGCGTACAACAACACATCAAACAGGTTCCTAAAACCGGTAACAGCTTTGTGACCGGTGGCCGTGCCACCCAGATACGTATTGATGTAAAACCTGAGCGTCTTTCCGGCTACAACCTCAGCATGGGCCAGATTGCCATGGCCATCAAGGGTTTTAATGCCGAGCAAACAGTGGGTTCAACAGAGCGCAGCGGCAGCTGGTCGTTTGTTGAAACCGGTACCTTTCTGCGCTCGGTTGGTGATGTCAGGAAACTGGTGGTCGGCAACCAACAGGGCAAACCCATTTATATGACCGATGTCGCAACGGTCACGGAAGGCCCTGAAGAAGCGCGCCAGCTGGTTAGCTTTTCTTCCGGCTCTGCCTACGAAGGTGAAAAAATTGATAATGCACAGGCAGTCACTATTGCTATTGCCAAGCAGAAAGGGGCCAATGGGGTATCAGTAGTGAATGCTGTCATGGCTGAAGTCGAAAAACTGAAAGGTTTTATCATTCCAGACAACGTCAATATCGAAGTCAGCCGTGACTATGGTAAAACCGCTAACGACAAGGTCAATGCCCTGCTCTTCAAACTGGTGTTTGCCACGGCTGTGGTTGTCGCCCTGGTCTGGTGGTTCATGGGCTTTAAACCGGCAATGGTGGTATTCCTTACCATTCCGGTGGTACTCGTTATTACCGTCTTCTCAGCCATGGTCATGGGATACAGCATTAACCGTGTATCGCTGTTTGCCTTGATCTTCTCAATCGGCTTCCTTGTCGATAACGCTATCGTTATCGTTGAGAACATTTATCGCCGCTGGCTGATGCATGGTGCACCGGATACCGATGTTTCTGTAGATGCTGTGCGAGAGGTAGGTAATCCGACTGTACTTGCTACCTGGACAGTGGTTGCAGCCCTGCTGCCAATGGGATTCGTCAGCGGCATGATGGGGCCATACATGGAACCCATTCCTGCGCTGGGGTCGGTTGCCATGGTGTTCTCACTGTTTGCGGCACTGGTATTTGCACCCTACCTGGCCATGCGCATTGTTCCATCCATGAAGCAATTGAAGAAACTGGAAGAAGAAGAACACCGCTTTGCCAGCAAGCTGGAAAGCCTCTATAACAAGACAATCGGTGGCATGTTCCATAATCGCAAAAAAGGCAAACTGTTCCTTTACAGCATTATTGGCGCCTTCTTCCTGTCCTGCCTGATGTTCTACACTACGCATGTCACCGTGAAAATGCTGCCATTTGATAACAAGGCAGAATTCCAGGTTGCCATTGACATGCCAGCGGGTACGGCTCTGCCGGAAACAGCGAGCTTTACCAATGATGTCGCTGAATTGATTCGTGAGATTCCTGAAGTTGTATCACTACAAACCTATGTAGGCACTTCAATTCCGTTTGACTTCAATGGCCTGGTGCGTCACTACTACCTGAGAATGTTTCCCTGGCAGGCACAGATTCAGGTGATACTCACTGACAAGGCTGAGCGCAGCCGTAGCAGTCATGATATAGCCATTGCAGTTCGTGAAGCACTAGAGCCGATGATTGAAAAGTCCGGTATCAAGGAATTTGATGGCGCCGGAGTAACCGTGGTTGAGATGCCACCTGGCCCACCGGTATTACAGACGCTGGTTGCCGAAGTTCACGGCCCGGATGCAGAAACACGTCGTCAGGTTGCACGCGACCTCAAGAACATCTTCAGCCAGTCTGAGCTTGTCGGTGAAGAACAGACCCTGATGCGTGAAGCGATGACAGCATGGCGCTTTGAAGTGGATACCGAAAAAGCCGCACTCAACGGTGTTACCATTGACACGATCAACAAGCATCTGGCCATGGCCATGGGTGAGTTCAAGGTTGCCGATCTGAAACAGAAAGGTGTACATGAACCCACTTATATCCTGTTGCAGGTTCCACTGTCCAAACGAGCCAATCTCGAAAGTCTTCATGATCTGCCT
>JABDQZ010000280.1 GCA_013041975.1 Gammaproteobacteria bacterium | reverse complement strand
GCACCAAAACGTGTATAAGCATCTCTTAGACCTTCATAGTCCTTGGTGTTTCCATCGGTATCAACGACTTCACCAGCCAACCTTAAAGAACCATAGAGCTCCCAGTCCAGTCCATTTGAATGTGTATTCGCGTTTACCGTACCCACCATGGATATAGGTATGAGTGAATGCATGAGTATTTTTCTTGCTTTCATACTAACTTTCTCCCTTATTACATTGATTCTTGATTTCTTTGGAATATTTATTTGTTGGATAACTTTTAGCCCGGCATCGTTAATCGCTGAGTCACTCAAGAATTCATCAGCCAATGCACGCATGGCATCCCATTTGTGTGGATCGGTATGTGCAGGGGGCGCCATGAAAGCAAACTTTTCGCGCTTATAAAGCACTTCTGGCAATAAACCTTTCATGGCTTCACGCAATACATATTTTTCTGTCTTGCCCTTAATGCGTAATGAAGGCGGTAGCATTGCTGCCAGTTCCGCCATTTGAATCCGTTCGTTGTAGGCTACTGGCGCGATATCGCTGATAACCCGAAATTCAAGTGAAAAACGTGCTTCGCCGGGGACAACATTGGCTGTAAATGGCGGTAATTCTATGCATCCAATGGTAGCCACGCTTAGCGGTCCACCGTGCTCTTCAAGCACGCGCTCAATTTCACCCGCAAACTCTGAATCCCCCTGGAAAGC
The DNA here is from genome assembly GCA_013041975.1 of Gammaproteobacteria bacterium. GTDB lineage: Bacteria > Pseudomonadota > Gammaproteobacteria > Chromatiales > Chromatiaceae > JABDQZ01. The sequence goes on along the minus strand of JABDQZ010000280.1, from coordinate 2,742 downwards.
ATCATTGCGCATGCCCATTGGCCCAGGCTATTGAAGGTAGTAGTAGAAGCAAGCTTGAGATGAACAGATAAAGTGGTTTTCCTGATGCTGTATAAATGCGCATAGCCGTTTACGCTCGACACTGTTATGGGTATTCGGAATACTAATGAAACTATTACTTAGTATACTAACTTAAAAATCAACTACAATCACCCTTAGATCGGCAAGTATTCTAAATATAATGGACATATCTCAATAATAATCAATAGACCACTAAGTAAATATGGAAAATACCACCAATATCACCGAAGAAATCCTGATAGCTTTACGGCGCGTCATCAGGGCAATTGATCAACATTCTCGCAACCTGATTCAAAGCCATGGACTGACGGGGCCACAGGCATTAATGCTTAAAGAAATTGTCCGCTGTCCCGGAATCACAGGTAGCGAATTAGCCAAACGTATCAGCCTAAGCCAACCAACTGTCACAGATGTTATTAAAAGACTGGAAGGCAAAGATTTACTGGAACGTACTAGGGATTTAGATGATAAAAGGAAAATTATTTTACGAGCGACCGACCGGGGTAAGGCATTGATAAAGCAATCAGTACCTCTACTGCAAGAAAAATTTGAAACACGTTTAAATGAACTCAGGGACTGGGAACAACTGCAACTTTTGTCATCGTTACAGCGCATTGCCGAAATGATGAATGCAGAAGACATCGATGCATCACCTGTGTTGACCAGTGGCGCTATTACCGCCACGGCAGCAGCCGTTGAGAATGCCGTAATTCCTCCCACAGAAGATTAAAAATAAATTATTAGTTACTATGACTGCTATCTGTAAACACCATAAAACATACAAGGGTGATTGACTGACGGGAAACTGCAGCCTTAAGTTGTCACACGATACAAAATCTCGACAGTCCGCTTTCGCCTATCAATAGTATTTCAGAGCATAGTTTCTGAGCCCTGACGACCCGGTTTAACACCTTGTCAGTCATTGGAATTGCTGTATTTTGATTTTATTGAGAACATATTAGACATGCTGGATTTTTCTGAAGCCGACTGTTAATCAGGCAATAAAAAAGGGCCCACAGAAACCTGTAAGCCCTAATTCTATAAAAAATATGGCGCGCCTGAAGAGATTCGAACTCCTGACCGCTCGGTTCGTAGCCGAGTACTCTATCCAGCTGAGCTACAGGCGCAAAAATCGCTGATTTAAAGCGAGCGCGAATTTTGCTGATTTCTTCCCAATTTGTCAATGGCGATACGAAGAAACACTAAAATTGAACAGAAAATTAAAGCTTACCTAAATAAAGCCGTTATTTAAGTCGTTAATAGCCAAGAAAATTTTCATTAACTGCTAAAATTTTAGCAACTAGACCTTTTAATCGTTTTGGAGACTATCATGCCAAGAGCACTAACCAGCATTTCAGGTATCGGACCCGCCGCAGCCGAGATTTTAAAACAACATGGTTTTAAATCTGCCGAGGCTATTGCAAAAACTTCGGTCGAGAAATTATCAGCGGTACCCGGTTTCGGCGCCATCCGCGCAGAAAACGCCATTCAGGCGGCTATTGAACTGGTTACGCCAGAGGTAGAGAGCCAAGACGCGCCTGAACCAGTTGAAAAATCAGCACAAGAAAAAACTGAGAAAAAAAGCAAATCCAAAGGAAACAAAAAGTCTTCCAAGGATAAGAAAAATAAAGACAAGAAAAAATCCAGCAAAAAGGATAAAAAGAAAAAAGACAAAAAGAAGAAAAAGAAGAAATAACTCGTCTTCTTATCTGAAAAACACTGCATGGCCAGAAGTATTTTATATTTCGTGCATGACCCCATGTGCAGTTGGTGCTGGGGTTTTAGAAATACTTTTCAACAGCTACTGGACAGGCTTCCAGACACCGTTGAGGTAAGAAAACTGGTGGGTGGGCTTGCATCTGACAGTGACAGCCCCATGCCAATTGCCATGCAATCCAAATTGCAACAGACCTGGCAGCATATCCAGCAGAAAATACCTGGCGTTGAATTCAATTTTGATTTCTGGACGACCTGCTCTCCTCGACGCTCAACCTATCCTGCGTGCAGGGCTGTTATTGCAGCAACCAGACAGGGCAACGAGTTTGAAGATAAAATGATCCTGGGGATTCAGACGGCATACTATTTACAAGCCAGGAACCCGTCTGATATATCAACCTTATCTGCAATTGCTAACGAAATCGGGCTCGATCAATCACGGTTTGAGACAGATATTCAGTCAGAACCCGTTGAAAACGAATTGCATCGACAAATAAAGCAGTGCCGCGACATGCACGCCAGCAGTTTTCCCAGTCTCGTTCTGCAAACAGGCGGGATCTACCGATCAATCCCGGTTGATTACAATTCTGCTGATAACATGCTGAACTCCATTAATGAGCTCACTCCAACACTTTAGCTGTTCGAGATCCAGGGTCAAAAAAGTTGCATATCCCAGGACTCCTATTGATGCATCAGATCAACTAGCCACTGAATCCCGAATGCTATGAAAATTCGTCAAAGATTTTCAGCGACCATTGAAGCAATATCCATCATACGATTGACATAGCCCCACTCGTTGTCATACCAGGCGTAGACTTTAACCTGGGTACCATCAATCACCATGGTTGATGGTGCATCGATAATGGATGAGCGCGCATCATTGACATAATCAACCGAGACCAGTGGTCTTTCTTCATAACCCAGAATATCTTTCAGATAGGTTTCCGAGGCTTCCTTGAAATAGCC
>JABDQZ010000279.1 GCA_013041975.1 Gammaproteobacteria bacterium | reverse complement strand
CCAATGCCAATGATTATGAAGCTGGAAAACGTAAAGCTTTTATTTGTGCGGAATGTCATGGTGAGCGTGGTATCAGTGTGCTTGGCATTTACCCAAATTTATCCGGTCAAAAGTATGAGTATCTTGTAAGCGTATTATTTGCATACAAGAATGGCTTGAGGGTAAATGAAATCATGCAAGCCATGGTTATAAACCTCACCGAGCAGGATATTCACAATCTTGCTGTTTATTTCAGCCAGCAAAACTGTAACAACTGAATGGTGCCTATAATAACGGGTATACCAAGAAAGCAGGGTTTACCCTGCTTTCTTTAAACGGAATGTTTACCAGGATTTATACTTGAGGAATTTTCCGTTAAGCGTAATAACGACTCGATCTCCAGCGGGGTTTTCTTCCTTGTCAATATCCATCGAGTAATCGATTGCAGACATGATGCCATCGCCAAATTTTTCATGAATGATTTCCTTGATGGTTTCGCCATAAACACCAACGATTTCATACAGGCGATAGATTAAAGGATCGGTCGGAACAAGCTGATCCCATTTTTTATTGGGAAATTCCTGCAGGACTACAGAAACACTATCGTCGAGTCCGAGAGCAGCTACCATGGGGTCTGCATATTCCTTGTCGAGATGATTCATTCCAAGGCAGGCCGATACCACATATTCTGGTGAGAGCCCGGCAGCTTCCGAGATTTCTTCCCAGGTCATACCTTTTGCTTTCTTTGCTTCAAGTATGACGTCACGCATTTCAGTTTTGTTCATTGGATACATCCTTTAGATCAGTTTAAAAACAAGTAACTGATCTTCTGCAAGTGCAGTGCCATTTTAATTAAATGCCTGAAAATGGCTGAAAATGCGTGGCAAATGAAGTTTTAATAAAAGAATAATGACAAATTGTCCAACATAGCGTGGTTTATTGTCTGACAAAGTCGACAATGTTGACTTTTCGTGAGTCTGTTCGAGACGTTTGAAGCGCCAAATCCCTGTAAAACAGCTTTTGGAGTGCGTGGCACGATATCTGCAAAAGGGTGTTTAACAGCATGTAGCAATCATGCAAAACACGGTTTAAACGAGGATTAGTCATGAGTACTAATATCAGTATTGATTATATAACACATACTTTTAAAGGGGCTGACGCCCCAACGCTTAAAGACATTGAATTAAAAATACAGCCTGGTGAAAAAATAGCTCTGATTGGTAGAAGTGGTTGCGGAAAATCCACTTTGTTGCACATGCTGGCAGGATTGCTGCTGCCCTCAGAGGGCTGTGTTCGTATCCATGGACACCAGGTTTCAAAGCCTAGTGCAAAATGGAACATGATGTTTCAGAAAGCCTCTCTTTATCCCTGGATGTCGGTCAGGGAAAACGCTGAACTTGGACTGGTCTTCGCCGGAAAAAAAGACCCAGCGAAAATTGATTACCTGATGTCACTGGTCGGTCTCACTGACAAGGCTGACGCGAATGTACAAAGTCTTTCTGGTGGTCAGCAGCAGCGTGTAGCACTGGCGCGCTCTTTGGCAACCTCGCCTGACTTGCTGTTGCTGGATGAACCCTTTTCTGCCCTGGATGCATTTACACGCTCATCCCTGCAGGATGAGGTGGCTGATATTGTCTCCCGAGAAGACCTGACAATGGTCATCGTTACTCATGATATTGACGAGGCTGTGGCGATGGCAGACAGGGTATTGATTATGTCCGCCAACCCAGGACGCATAGTAGGCGAAATGGCAGTTGATTTACCTTTCCCGCGCAATCGTGCTTCTGTCGAATTTAGTAGAAGCCGTGAACAACTGATGAACCAGTTTGAATCACTCGTTGGCGATGCTGATCTTGAGCATTCGCAAGCTGAAACGGTCGATACTAATAAGACTGAAAGTGAAACAACTGATGCCCAGAAGGCAGCCTGAAAAGCAAACAAATTTTAGAAATCTCAATTAACTAAAGCATAGGAAATTTAACGATGAGCGAACATGACGACGAAATGGATTACCTCTTTAAACATGAAATGAGTCGACGCGATTTCATGATGGATGCGATGGCAATGGGCGGCCTGGCAGCGGGTATGACCCTGCCTGGAATGAGTATGGCGAACATGACGCCACCCGACGATGAAGTAGTGAGAATTGGTTATTTACCTATCACCGACGCAACGGCATTGTTGGTCGCTCATGGCATGGGTTTTTTCGAAGATGAAGGTCTAAAGTCCGAGAAGCCAACTCTGATTCGTGGCTGGTCTCCGTTAGTTGAAGGATTTGCCGCGGGTAAATTTAACCTAGTTCATTTGCTTAAGCCGATCCCCGTGTGGATGCGTTATAACAATGATTTCCCGGTCAAGGTTATGTCCTGGGCACATATTAATGGTTCGGCTGTGGTTGTGGGTAAACACACAGGAGCTGAAGATTTCAAAGACCTGGGAGGAATGCAAATTGCCGTTCCTTACTGGTATTCAATGCACAATATTGTATTGCAGATGGGGCTTCGAGCTGCTGGCCTGAAACCGGTTATCAAGGATCAGAAAGCCAAGCTGGCCAAAGATGAAGTTAACCTGATGATCATGCCGCCACCCGATATGCCACCTGCCTTGGCGGCTAAAAAGATTGATGCCTTTATTGTTGCCGAGCCATTCAATGCCTTTGGCGAGTTGAAAGCGGGTGGCAAGATGCTGCGTTTCACTGGCGATATGTGGAAAAATCACCCTTGTTGTGTGATTTGTATGAATGAAGAGACTGTAAACGCCAAGCCAGAATGGACGCAGAAGGTCATGAATGCCATTGTTCGTGCAGAAATTTATGCGCAGGAAAACAAGGAAGAAGTGGCAATGATGATGTCCAGAGATGGTAAAAAATACTTGCCAATGCCAGGTAAGGCAGTGGTTCGTGCCATGACTTATTATGATGAAGACAATTATGCTAAACCACATGCGATTCGCAACAAGGAAGAGTTTGCCAATGGCCGTATTGATTTCTCGCCATACCCGTATCCTTCAGCAACTGAACTGATTGTTGAGTCAATGAATGATACGCTAGTTGGTGGTGAGAAGACTTTCCTCGACAAAGTAGATCCCAAGTTTGTTGCACAGGATCTGGTTGATTATAAACACGTAAAAGCGGCAATGGCCAAATACCCTGGCTGGGAAAAAGCGCCAGGCGTTGATCCTGCCAATCCGTATGAACGTGAGGAAGTGGTGAAGGTATGAGCTCCACATCATCTGTCACTGCGATAGATGGTTCTGCCAGGGAAGGTGGAATTAACTGGAGTGCAGTGTATAAATTTTCTCTGACTGCCATAGCTTATCCATTAATGGGAATCGCAGTGATGGTTGCATTGTGGTGGTTGGGTGGCTGGATGATAGCCAATAACCCAGACACTTCTTCATTTGCGGATTTTGCACCCGCTCCTGCTTTTGCCCGCCTGCTTGATTTGGTTGCGAATGGTTACGTACTCGAAGCAACGATTCCCAGTCTGGAGCGTATTGGGCTGGGGCTGTTATGGGCTGCATTGCTGGGGGTGCCTGTTGGTGTTGCCATTGGTTTGTATGCCGTTGTGCGTGAAGTCAGCCATGTGCCGTTTCAGTTCCTGAGAATGATTTCTCCACTCGCCTGGATGCCAATTGCGGTACTGGCTTTTGAAACCTGGGATGGCGCCATTGTTTTCTTGATTGCGGTTGCGGCTATCTGGCCAATCCTGTTTTCCACCGCTCAAGGTGTGAGACGAATTGACCCATTATGGTTCAAGGTAGCGAAAAATCTGGGTGCAGATGGTTCACAGATGCTAAGGCGCATCATCCTTCCCGCAATTGGTCAGGATATCTTTGCCGGGGTTCGACTTGCGGTGGGTGTGGCCTGGATTGTATTGGTACCGGCTGAATACCTGGGTGTAACCAGTGGGCTGGGATATGCCATTAACGACGCCAGAGACACGCTTGAATACGATACGCTGGCTGCCATGGTAGTGGTTATCGGGATTATTGGCTTCTTTCTTGATGGTATCTGTGTCAGCATGATTAAGCGTTTAAGCTGGCATGCCGAGGGGTAATCCCCTGACAGGGGTATAGCTGGATTTAGGTGCTGGCGCACCATATAAGTGCGTCGGTGCCTCGGTCTTATTCATTGTTGCAGTATTAACCTAAAGCTAAAATCTATTACCTTTTCTTTTCGAAATAGGGATTTTCTAATATAACTCAATAAAAACAATTGTTTATTGTTTTTATTGAGTTTTTACCAGGCTGCTGTCCATTGCTGGCCCAACTCTTGCTCAGTGAACAATGTCGACTATGTCTGGTATCTGTTATGAACTCAAAAACTATTGCATCCACGCCTGAATCTGAGTTGCTGGTTGTACAGGAAGCGGCTCGCCTGGTAACAAAATCAGCCGATCCGCATCCGGCTATTCAGGGAATTTTAAGAATTCTCTCCCAATTGCTTGGACTTAACCGGGGAAGAGTATTGATGCCAACCCCGGAAACTGGAGCATTGGGAATCTATTACTCCTATGGCCTTACCGATGAGGAAAAGTCCCGCGGACGTTATATGATTGGTGAAGGGGTAACGGGCAAGGTATTTCAGTCCGGCCAACTGGCTTTGATACAGGATATAGATGAAGAACCACTCTATCTCGGCCGTGCTGTCGATCGAACTACCTTGCCAAACGAAGCCGTTTCTTTCATCGCTGTTCCCATTATTGTTGAAGAGTATCCCATCGGTGTGCTTGCCGTGCATCGCTTGAGGCAGCGCACACGTCCATTTCAGCGAGACTTGGCATTGTTGCAGGTGCTGGCAACCTTAATTGGCCAAACCTTGCGTGTGAATGAGCTGGTACAGGAACAGACCGCTGACCTGCTATCTGAGAATCAGTTATTGAAAAATAAACTGGAAAGTAAGGGTTCGCGTTATGGAATTATGGGGCAGAGCCCCGCATTGCAACAGGCAATTCAACAGGCGTTACAGGTCGCCGATACTGGCACAACCGTTTTGTTACTTGGCGAGTCTGGAACAGGTAAGGAGCGGTTTGCGCGCATGCAGCATCTGGCCAGTGCACGTTCTGAAGGGCCATTTGTCAGTATTAACTGTGCTGCAATTCCAGCTACCTTGATTGAATCGGAATTGTTTGGTCATGAAAAAGGTGCATTTACCGGTGCGACTGCAATGAAGCGTGGCAAGGTCGAGCTTGCCAGCAATGGCACCTTGTTTCTTGATGAAATAGGGGACCTGGATCTCGATCTGCAGTCCAAGCTGTTAAAGGTGCTGGAGGAAAAGGTCATACAGCGTGTTGGAGGTAGCAAGGATATAGCCGTGGACGTGCGAGTGGTTGCAGCAACGCATAAAAACCTGCAGGAAGCGGTTAATCAAAATCGTTTTCGCCTTGACCTGTTCTATCGTCTCAATATCTTTCCCATACGTTTGCCACCATTGCGCGCGCGACAGGGTGATATCAGCATACTGGCTCAATACTTTCTGCATAATGCAAACCAGGAATATGAACGCGACCAGGGATTTGGTCGTGGGGCAATTGAAGTGCTCGAGGGGTATCCCTGGCCGGGCAACATTCGTCAGCTGGAAAACCTGGTCAAGCGTGCCGTGCTGATGTGCACTGATAAGCAAATTAGCTATGAATTGATCAAGCAGATTATCGTTGAAGAAGAAGGTATAAACTCGCCCGACAGTTCCGCAGAAGTCGTCTACAACCCAGTGGTTCATCATCAGCATACTAATGGCAGTCAGCTGTTTTCATCGCCGGCAGAAGGTATTCGGCCTTACTCAAAAGTGCGAGAGGATGAAGGTCAGGCATTACTTGAGGCATTGAAATTTCACCAGGGTAACAAAACCCGTGCCGCCATGAGTCTGAATATGACGCCTCGACAGTTACGTTACCGCATCAAAAAACTCGGTCTTGAAACCTGATCAATTCACATTCTTAAGTTCTGTATAACGACAAAGCTGACAATTGCCTTTTATTGGACTGACAATGTCGACAATTAGGTAAGGTGACAAATTGTGATTTTATCTAATTATTAAATAACTCATTGTTTTTAAAGTATAAATAAAGTTTGGCACAGGCGTTGCTCTATCTCTGGGGACATTAAACATATCCCTTACTGGAGAAAATTATGAGTACAACTGCACAAACTATCGCCAAGAACATGAGCTGCCTGCGTCCGCTGGATAAGGATGGCCTTAGTGCCCTTGGTGAGAAAGGTAAAGCTAATCCTGAATCTGTTGTAACGCTGAAAGCCAAGACAGTTTGTGAAGGTCAGTTTCGTATGCAGACCTATGTACGTGATTTGGAACCCATGCTGATTGATGAGCCTCCACATCTGCTGGGTGAGGATAATGCGCCCAATCCATCTGAAGCATTACTAGCCACGTTGGGCGCCTGTCTCGCTGTAGGTGTTCATGCCAATGCTACTGCCAAGGGTATTAACCTGAGCAAACTGGAAGTCGCTCTTGAAGGTGATATCAATGTCACTGCAGTCTGGGGAACCGGTGATCTGGATGAAGCCAAGACATTGGGCTTTTCTGCAGTGCGCGTAAAAATTGATGCAGAAGGAGATGGTCCACAGGAAGAAATTGATGAAATCATCAGCCATTCAAATGTCTGGTCTCCTGTTGCCAATACCTTACGTAACAATGTTGAGCTCACTGTAGAGCCTATGTAATCCACAAGGATGGGAGAACGATCATGAGTGAAGCTGCAATAAAAATTGAAGATGACCTGATGCCTGTTGATCAGATGCTTGAGGCAACACAGCAAATCGTTAATCAAGACCTCAAACCTCTGACAGTTAAAATTGATCTGGATGGCTACTATCCAGAAGAAGTGTTACGCAAGATGGGACCTCTGGGTGCTTATCGACAGCACTTGCCACTGGCTCGTGCCGATGGCCAGGTAGATATGGGAGCTGCCATTCAGTCAATGGCAACCGTATCGCATGAATGCTTGTCTACTGGTTTTAGCGTTTGGTGTCAGGATACCTGCGGCTGGTATCTGCAAAACGCAGATAGTGATGCTGTACGCAATATCTGGTTGCCAAAAGTCTCTTCAGGTGAAGTACTGGGTGGCACAGGTATGTCCAATACCATGAAGGCATTTGCTGGTATCGAGGACTTTCGACTGAGTGGACAACGTGTTGATGGTGGATATGTTGTTAATGGTACTTTGCCCTGGGTATCAAACCTGGGTGAAAACCATGTGTTTGGGACGCTGTTTTCAGTGGCAGGAAAAAACCAATCGGTAATGACCCTGGTTG
>JABDQZ010000191.1 GCA_013041975.1 Gammaproteobacteria bacterium | reverse complement strand
ATGTAAAAATAACGCCATTTTTCCCTGGCAATGGTTTGCAACTGAGCCAGCAACTGGTCCACGGGAACGGCTTCTCCCGGGAAAATATTTTTAATCTCAATCAGTACTTTCCCTGCTCCTCCGCTTTGCCTCCAGTCCAGCTGCCATGGGTACGAGTTGGTTCCGCATTTTGGGCATTGCCAGGTTTGTGTCGTGGTATGGTCATGCCATTGTTGCCGATATTGTTTCCAGTCAGATATTCTATGTCTGCATGAAGGACACCTTGGAGGAGCGGTTTGCTGGCCGGTCAGCAGCTGAATATCCCCATGTTGATGCAAAATGACATGACAGTAGTTATCGCTACCATCTGCAGGTGGTTCAAAAACCAGGTGTGGTGAGCAACCCATAAAGGTGACCAGTTGCGTGAATTTCTCACCGCACAGGAACGAGTTTGCCTCGCCGGGTTGAATCAATTGTGCATCAGTCAGCGCTTGTTGCAAGGAATCAATATCCTCAAAGTCGGAATCCGGGCTATCGGGGGTCAGTAAAAGGCTGCCATTCATGAGAAGCAAATGCGTTATGATGTGATCGATATTATAGAATTTATCAAATCCTGAGCCATAAAGGGATATTTTGTGAAACGCTTTCTGATTCTGCTGGTCAAGGGCTACAGTACATTGCTGAGTCCGGTGCTGGGAAATAACTGCCGTTACTATCCGACCTGTTCTTCCTACATGGTTGAAGCAATCGAACGATTTGGGGCCTTAAAAGGTACCTGGATGGGTATTAAGCGTATTTCGCGCTGTCATCCATTTCATGAAGGTGGCTTTGATCCGGTGCCAGGTTCTGAGGAAGATAACCACAAACATAAATGTTCACATGATCATTAAGTAGTAGCCATGGATTCACTTTTTACCTCTGAAGACAATTTCCGAACCGCTTTTACCGAAGGCCTGAAAGACATGCTTGCAGCTGAACAGCTGGGAGCCTTTATTCTGGTGTTGGCCAATGCCAGTTATGACAAGCGGCTGTTTTCTGAAATGAAGTCTGTTCTCAAACAGCGCTTTGACCACTGGTCTGAGTATTTCGCTTCTGCAGATTTTGATGAGAACCTGCTGGCCCCTGATGATGTCGCCGTGTTTCGTGGTCTGCTTGAATTGGGTTTTGATAACATTCGGGAAACAGAAAAACGCATGGCAGGTATCTGGCAATTGCAATATAACCCGATGAGGGCTTTTCGTCCGCGCAGGAATGCGGACAGTAAATTTGATTCGAATCGGCTGGATTACGATGCGCAGCTTTTCAATTTCAATAAGCCTTTCCTGAAAAAAGAAATCTTTTGGGAAGGTGATTTTTCCGGACATCAGCTGCGCTTGCTATATAACAAGTTTCCCTTTGCCGATTTGCATGGTTTGCTTGTGATAGAGCCTGACAAAGAGAAACCGCAGTGGTTGACTCAGCAGGATCATGAGTTTGTCTGGCAATTTCTTTCTCAAACCGGAGAACAAATGCCGATTGGCATGGGTTACAGTTCGCTGGGTGGTTATGCTTCGGTCAACCATCAGCATTTCCAGACATTCGTCTCAAAGAAAAAATTTCCCGTTGAACTTTCCTGCTGGGAGCATAATGGCGGTCACCTTCAGTATCCTTTGAGCTGTCGTAAACTCTTTAAGCCGGATGAGGCCTGGAAATTTATCGATACTTTGCAACAATCCAATGCGGCTTTCAATCTGTTATATCGTCCTGATGAAGTGTATTGTTTTTCACGAGCCTTCCAGGGTAGCTATGCGCATGCAGAATGGACACCGGGTTTCGCCTGGTCAGAAACTGCCGGCAATATGACGGTAACTTCATCCGATGATTTTATAACACTTGAGGAAGCTGATATTGGACGGGAGCTGCAAAGGCTCAGGCGTTGATAGCAGTCAAACAACAACACGATTGTGGGTATAATGAAACAATGAAAAACAAAATAATAAAAATGCTTGAACTGCAGGATGCGATGAATACCCGCATCAACCCTGAATGGCGTCAGGCAGGCAACGAATGGTACCGGGCTATCTGGATTGAATGTGCTGAAATGCTGGATCACTATGGCTGGAAATGGTGGAAACATCAGGAGCCTGATATGGCACAGGTGATTCTGGAAATTGTTGATATCTGGCATTTCATTCTCAGCGATTTGCTGGAAACTTCAGGCGATACTGATGATATTGCGAGTCACATTGAAACCATCATGCAATCATCCTGCGAGACAACAGACATACCTGCCGCGATAGAGATACTGGCCGGTAATACACTTGGTCATCGTCATGCTGATGTTGAGGCATTTGTACAACTGATGTTGGTTGCCGACCTGACCCTGGATGATCTATACCGGGGTTACATTGGCAAAAATGTACTGAACTTTTTCAGGCAGGACCATGGCTATAAACAAGGCACCTATGAGAAGCTTTGGGGTGGAAGAGAAGATAATGAATACCTGGTGGAGACTGCTGCCGATCTCGATACAGACAGCCCGAGCTTTCAACAGGATCTTTATGAAGGGCTGAAAGCTCACTATACAAGGCTTTGTAAACAGGAATGAAACGCTTATTCATTATCATACTTGTCCTGCTGACTTCTCAAGTCCATGCTGTGTCTGCAGAGAAACAGCAGAGGTTATTGAGTGAGGCCGCTAGCCTGTTAAAAAACAGTCAGTCCAGACAGGCGTGGAACCTGTTATCTGCGCATGAATATGAGTTTGCCGGAATTGCTGACTTTGATTACATGCTTGGCATGGCTGCCCTGGCAGAGGGTCAATATACTGAAGCTACCCTTGCCTTTGAAAGGGTATTGATTGTTAATCCCGATCATATGGGGGCACGCCTTGATAGTGGGCTTGCCTATTTGAAGCTCGGCAACAGGCAAACAGCCAGTCAGTACTTTTCTGACCTGCTGGATTCAAATCCTCCCGAGCAAATACGGGTAGTGGCAGAAGAAGGTCTGTCACTGGCACAACGCCAGCCGGATACTTCCGGAATTCGACTGACCAGAAACCTGAAGAGTTACATTGCCATGTCTGCAGGAACAGACAGCAATATCAATACGACAACATCAAATCCCACCGCGCTGTTGTTCGGGTTTGTGCCTGTTACCTTGAATACCACTGCAATTTCTGATCAGTATGCCAGCCTGAATGCAGGTATGACCTATCAACTTCCCGTAAATGATGTCAGTCAATGGCAATTTTCAATGAACGCAAAGCTTTTTTCTCCCTGGCAACATCATGAATATCAGAATCTTAATGCAGGCGTCGCTCTGGGCTACCAATATTTTACGGAGAAGTCGCGCTGGAGTATTGGTGCAAATACAGGACATTCCTGGCTGGATGTCGATGATTATCTGGCCTATCAGGGAGTGTCTCTTGGTTGGCGGCATTCAGTCGATGACGGCAACTTGCTTGATATTACTTCCAACTGGACGCAGTACCGTTATGAAGAACCACCTCAGTCGATAAATAACTTTGACCAGACGCTGCTTGCAGGTCGTCTTTTGCACAGGCTTCCGGGCAAACCCCTCATAGCGGCATTCGGGTTGCTGGGGGGATATGCCGATGCAATCAATGGCAGTGCTGATGGTGATAAACAGTTTTTCGGGGCAATCCTTGGCCTGCAGGGGCAGACGCGATATGCCGATAGCGGTTATATCAACATGGCCTGGAGAAAAAGCTTTTATGATAAAAGTAATACCGCTTTCCTGAAACATCGAGAGGATAGTCAGCTGGATTTACGGGCAGGATTGTCCTGGAATTTGCAAGACAACTGGACGCTAAGCGGTGAAATAGGTCTTACCTCGATTAATTCAAACATCAGTATTTATTCTTATAACCGCAACAAGACAGCATTGACGCTCAGAAAAGACTTCAGCCTATGAAGAACTACAGACAACTGATAATTCTGCTATTACTCATGTTGCATCCGTTGACATTATTTGCAGCTGTTGAGGCGGGTAAATTTCTGTTTGTGTTTGGGAAGGTGGAACTGGAACTGGCTGATGGAAGTAAGCAGTTGGCCAGGAAAGGGCTTGCACTTTTTGAGGGAACCATCATTCGCTCGGATAAAACTGGCAAGGCTCAGATAAAACTTGTCGATGGTGGTTTTTTTGCGGTACGACCGAATACGCATCTGAAAATTGATGAATATGCCTTTAACCAGAAAGGACGCGACAATAAAGGTGTTGTGTCCCTGTTAAAGGGGACTTTCAGGTCGATATCCGGGGCCATTGCCAAAGAAAATAAAAATAATGTTGTCGTCAAAACACCGATTGCTACAATTGGTATCCGGGGTACGGATCATGAGCCTGCCTTTATTCCTGTCAATGATGCTGCCTTTCCGCCCGACTTGCAGCCCGGGGTCTATGACAGGGTAAACAGCGGTGCTACGTTTATTGAAAACGATGCTGGACGCCTCAATCTGGGGCAGGATGATGTGGGTTTTGTCGCGCAGCCTGACCAGCCACCGGTCAAGCTGGATCATGTGCCAGGCTTTTTTCAAAATCCTAATGTCAGCGTTGATACCCAGGCAGAAACCGATGAAGAGTCTCAGGAAGTTGCGCAGGATGAGCAGACATTGAGCGATGAGCACTCTGATGAAGCTGTTGAAACTGCTGTCGATACCGTATCAGAGGTGAATGAAACGCTTGAAGCTACTGACGCTTCTGGTAATACGATTAATTTCGATGAGCAGACAATTACAGATGCGGATGGAACCATAATCACTTTAGAGCAAGTTAACCCGGTCACCAGCTTTGGAGAATCTGCTCACGTTGCCATGTTGCGCTATGACAGCAGTGCTCCGGCATTCAAGATTATTGAGATGACGGCATTTATCGATGGAACCCGGGAAATCATTCTGCGAGATCTGTCCGGGCATGTTTATGGCGGTATTGATGAAATGGGAGAGCACATCGT
>JABDQZ010000274.1 GCA_013041975.1 Gammaproteobacteria bacterium | reverse complement strand
CCAAAACCGTAAAGTGCAGATTCTACGAAGCCATGTGATTCCTGGGTATTGAGTAAAGCCACACCGAGCACAGCGCAGTTTGTGGTAATTAATGGCAGGAATATGCCCAGCACCTGGTAAAGCAGCGGACTGGTCTTGTGCATCACCATCTCGGTGAATTGAACGACTACCGCAATCACCAGGATAAAGGAAATGGTCCTAAGGTATTCCAGCTCCAGAGGGATGAGCAGGTATTCATTGACCAGGTAGGAGCACACCGAAGATAGCGTCAAAACGAATGTGGTTGCCAGGCCCATGCCAGTCGCCGTTTCCAGTTTGCGAGAGACACCCATGAAGGGGCACAATCCCAGAAACTTTACCAGGACAAAGTTGTTCACCAGAATGGTACTAACCAGAATGAGTGCGTATTCGGTCATAGAGGCCTTGGCAGGGTCCAGTTCAAAATCTTGTCAATGAGTAAAGCATAACACCTATTCTTGAAAATCGTATTTGAAAATCTTCAATGTTTACAGGGTTATAGCTGGTGCAGATTGCGCTTATTTTACTTTCATTCCGGGTTTTGCCCCATCAGTCGGTTCGAGAATATAAAGTTCTTTGCCGCCAGGGCCTGCAGCCAGCACCATGCCTTCAGAAACGCCGAATTTCATTTTACGCGGTGCAAGATTGGCGACCATGACGGTCAACTTGCCGCTCAGGTCTTCAGGAGCGTAGGCTGATTTGATTCCTGCAAAAACATTGCGGGTGTTTTCTTCTCCGATATCCAGCGTCAGCTGTAGCAGCTTGTCAGCGCCTTCTACATGGCTGGCTTCAACAATTTTTGCGATACGCAGATCAACTTTGGTGAAATCATCGAAGCTGATGTAGTTGCTGTCAGTTTCATTGGCTTGTTCGGGTTTCTGTTTTGCAGCTGGTTTTGATGGCTCGCTTTTTTCAGCCGAGTGCTTTTCAGCTTCTACCATGGCATCAATTTTTTCACGCTCAATACGGGTCATCAGGGGTTTGAATTTGGCAATTTCATGTCCAGTTAAAGGCGTTGCCAGTGCATCCCAGCTTAATGGTTCAACCTGCAAAAACTGCTCTGATGCTTGGGCCGTGGTTGGCAGAATAGGACGCAGGTATCCAATAAGAACCCTGAACAGATTGATTCCCATGGAGCAGATATCATGCAGTTCCCGGTCTTTGCCATCCTCTTTTGCAATAACCCAGGGTTTTTTGTCATCAATGTACTGATTGGCTTTATCAGCCAAAGCCATAATTTCACGGACAGCGCGCGAATATTCACGTTTTTCGTAATGCTCCGCGATAGAGTCACCGGCGTCGATAAAGGACTGGAACAGTTGCGGCTCGGCAATCTTATCTGACAGTTTTCCGGCAAAGCGTTTCTTGATAAAGCCGGCATTACGGCTGGCGATATTGACGACCTTTCCGACCAGGTCGGAATTGACACGTTGCTGAAAGTCTTCAAGATTCAGATCGATGTCATCGACACCTGAACCCAGTTTTGCAGCGAAGTAATAGCGCAGGTATTCCGGGTTTAAATGATGCAGATAAGTGCGTGCCTTGATAAAGGTGCCGCGTGACTTGGACATCTTGGCACCATCAACGGTTAAAAACCCATGAGCAAATACCGCATTGGGCATACGGAACCCTGCGCCATGCAGCATCGCTGGCCAGAACAGGGCATGGAAATTGATGATATCTTTACCGATAAAATGATAAAGCTCGGTGGTTTTTGTTCCGGCTTTCCAGAATTCATCAAAATCCAGAGCATCATTTTTAGCGCAAAGGTTTCTGAAACTTGCGATATAACCGATTGGTGCATCCAGCCAGACATAGAAATACTTGCCAGGCGCATCAGGAATTTCAAAACCGAAGTAGGGTGCATCACGGGAAATATCCCAGTCTGACAAACCGGCTTCAAACCACTCATCCATCTTGTTGGCCATTTCTTCCTGCACATGACCGGCCTTGTGCCATTGCTTGAGCATTTGTTCGAAATCTGACAGCTGGAAAAACAGATGTTCAGAATCCTTTTCGGTCGGAGTGGCTCCTGATACGGCTGAAACCGGGTTTTTCAGGTCAGTGGGAGAATAGGTCGCACCACAGGCTTCACAGTTGTCACCGTACTGATCGTCAGTGCCACATTTGGGGCAGGTTCCCTTAATAAATCGATCCGGCAGAAACATATTGGCCTCGGGATCAAAAGCCTGGGATATGGTCTTGCGCTCAATATGGCCTGCATCACGGTTGTTTTCGTAAATGAGATTAGCCATTTCCTGGTTTTCAGGTGAATGGGTTGAGTAGTAGTTATCAAAGGCAACGGCAAAATCCGAGAAGTCTTGATTGTGCTCTTTCCATATCCGCTCAATCAGTTCTTCCGGCTCAATACCCAGTTTACGGGCATGTAGCATGATAGGCGTGCCATGGGCATCGTCGGCACAAACATACCAGCATTCATGGCCGCGCATTTTCTGGAACCGGCTCCAGATATCGGTCTGTATATACTCGACCAGGTGGCCGATATGGATGGGACCATTGGCGTATGGCAGGGCACTGGTTACCAGGATTTTTCGAGCGTTTTGTGACATGACTGACAAGTAATTAATAGTGAATCCAATAATTATCCCACAAAGCAGAGTAAGGCGTCATTGGTCACAGCCAAAATTTTCTAACGAGCTTTGGAATAGCTATTAGATTTTGAAGTGATCAGTTATCTCACTATCTGTGTTGAACAAATAGTTCCCTAAGAATTGCGGATTTGTATTTTGCTGATCGATTTTTCATCATTTGTTTAATAACAACCCAGATGAATTGCAAAAACCTAGTAAATCAGTTGGTAATTATTCTTTTTTTTAGTGTAGAATCCACGCCAATTTAGTCTTGAATCATCAACATCCGTGTTCCACGGGTAGCAGGAGAACTGGAAAATGTCTGATTTAACTCGCGAAGCAGTCGAAGAAGCGATTAAAAGCTATATCGAGCCACATCTCGAAAAAGACCTGGTCAGTACCAAGTCTGTAAAAGATATACAAATTGATGGCGGTAATGTATCAGTCTCAATTGTGATGGGATTTCCCGTAAAAACCATTAAGGATGATATTGCTGCAGCCGTGAAAGCAGCGGTCGAAGCTGTTGATGGTGTATCTTCCTGTGAAGTTAATGTTGATATGAAAATCGATGCACATTCGGTACAGAAATCACTCAAGCCCATTGATAACGTGAAAAACATCATCGCTGTAGCTTCAGGTAAAGGTGGCGTGGGTAAATCCACCACAGCAGTTAACCTGGCCCTGGCGCTGGCTCATGAAGGTGCCCGGGTTGGTGTTCTGGATGCAGATATTTACGGACCTTCTCAGCCTCGCATGCTGGGTATTTCCGGTCAGCCTGAATCAAAAGACGGCACTACACTGGAGCCAATGACCAGCTATGATTTGCAGGCCATGTCTATCGGTTTCCTGATTGATGAAGAAACCCCGATGATCTGGCGTGGTCCAATGGTGACCCAGGCTCTGGAGCAGTTACTGAACGATACCAACTGGTCAGAACTGGATTACCTGGTGATCGACTTGCCACCAGGAACAGGTGACACCCAGCTGACACTGGCGCAGAAAGTTCCGGTTTCCGGTGCGATAGTCGTAACTACGCCGCAGGATATTGCCCTGCTGGATGCGCGTAAAGGCTTCAAGATGTTTGAAAAAGTTGAGGTTCCGGTACTGGGTATTGTTGAGAATATGAGTATTCATATCTGTTCCAACTGTGGCCATGAAGAACATATCTTCGGAGAGGGTGGTGGTGGCCGCATGGCTGAAGAGTATGGTGTAGATTTTCTTGGTGCATTGCCCCTGGAACTGCGTATTCGTGAAGAAACGGATTCCGGTAAGCCTACCGTTGTTGCGGAACCCGATGCGCGTCCCTCACAGATTTACCGTGAAATTGCCCGCAAGGCTGCTGCCAAGCTGGCATTGCAGGGTAAGAGTTATGCAGCGAAATTCCCCAACATTGTCATTCAGAACAACTGATCGGAATTTCCTCAAGTTCAAAAGTACAAAGCCCGCAAATGCGGGCTTTGTTTTATTCCGTTTATTAACTGCCAAAGCAGTCATGCTGCCGCTTTAAATCGTCGGCAAAACCAATACCGGCCTGTGCATAAATGTTGAATGTATGGTCTACGCCCAGCTTTTTCAATTGCTCAATTTCATCGTCATATTTGGATATTGAAGCAATTTTTCCGACATAACCCATTTCCTTGAGATGCGTGGCCGCGGCGATATTAGCCTGATGTGAAGGCAGGGTCAGCAGCACCCATTGTAATCCTTGCAGCAGGCTCGGTGCACGGGCCCAGAAATCCGGGTTGGTAGCATCACCATTGACAACCGTGCGATTTTTTTCACAGAGTCTGTCGACCCGGTCGGCATCAATTTCTACACCGACAATCCTGGACTCAAAATCCTTTTCAATCGAATCGTAAACGGCACTGCCAACACGGCCCATGCCAAAGATCACGGCTTCGATATGATGCAGGTCGAGATCTTCCTCACCTTCGATGCGCTGGCGCCTTTCAAAGCGTTTGAATCTGTAGCGCCATTGGTTGTAGAGCTTGTCGCGTACCGGGGTGATTGGTGCTGATACTATTAATGACATTGACATGGTGATGGCAAAAATTGCCAGCCATTCGACGGGTAACCAGCCAGCTGCTGTGCAAAGTGTACCGACAATAAGACCAAATTCGCTGTAGTTGGCAAGATTAAGTGAAGAGCGCCATGAGGTGCTGGAGCGGAGTTTAAAGAGGTTAAACAGTCCAAAATATATAGCGACTTTAATGGGCAGGAAGACAATAAAGATGGATGCAATCATCATTTCCTCCAGTCCGGGCAGGGCGGTCATTCCAACACTGAGGAAAAAGCCGACCAGGAACAGGTCTTTAAAGCTGAGCAGGGCATTTGCCATTTCCTTGGCTTTGGGGTGATGTGCCAGCAACATTCCCAGAACAAGTGCTCCAACGTCTCCTTTCATACCCACCAGTTCGAATACATCGGCGCCACCAAGTGCCAATACAATGCCATATAGAACCAGTAATTCACCATGCCCGGTGTGTTGTAGGATTCTGTGTAAAAGATGGCGTAGCGGGATCAGTAATAACAGGCCAACAGCCCATATTTCGGGAACCTTTCCGGTGGAAGCGGCAAGGAATACTACAGCAGCAATATCCTGTACAACCAGTACACCAACGGCAATATTGCCATGACGTGACATGGTGGCACCAATCTGATCAAGTATCTTGATGGCAAATACCGTACTCGAAAATGACAGTGCAAAACCGATCAACAGGGCACTATTAAAATCCAGTCCAGCAAACAGTGAGAATCCAAGAGTGGAAAATATCATTACAAGGCCTGCGATTAACAGGGTTAACGTGACCATGTGAATGGAGGCTACTCCCCAAACTTCAGGTTTGGTAAGAGAGCTGAGCTTAAGTTTCAGGCCAATGGTGAACAACAGCAAGGTGATACCCAGGTCAGCTGTTGCACTAAGGAAAGTACCGCCTTCGGCGCCAATGGCATTGAGCATGAAACCTGCAAACAGGAAGCCGACCAGAGGTGGTAGACCGATCAACTTGACAGCAAAGCCGAATACAAAGGCAATGGCAATCCATATTGGATCACTGGGGTCGATGGATAATAGTATAGATTCCATACTTTTGGTGGATTAATTATTGGTTAACTTCAGTTTAGCTGATATCACCACAAGGCTTGTAAATAAAAGGTGTCCAATCAGTTCCAGATTCTCTTCAAACAGGTCGCTCTCTACACCGGCAGGTATCAGGCTGTCCCAGTAGTGACGATCAAATGATTTACTGATCAGGTACGTCCATATAATTAATACAATGATGGAAACAATAGTCGGGTTTTGGAAATAGGGGAGCAGGCGGTCACGGTTTTTTGAGGCCCACCACATCATCAGAATGAAACCAATGTAGAAACCATTGTTGGTTCCATAAAAGTGCAGTTCCCTGAAAAAAAGGATCAATGCAAAAAATGCCTGCCATTTAAAATAGATATGGGTATTGGTTTTCATTTGCCACAGGGCTGTCAGCAGGGCAATGGCAAGGATTGAGGGTGCCGCTATTTCAGCACTTTGCTTGTCCATCCATGTACTCAAGGCAGTCTGGTCAAGGCCCAGCAGGATTATCATGAACAGTAGAGGCGTTAATAAAATCCATAAAGGCATGATTGCATACAGCTGTCGCGCTGTGTCTGTGTGCCAGTCGAGTGATGTCTTGAGTGATTTGAAACCCATGGTATCGATTCTACAAATAAAAAAGGGTTGGCGTCGATATCCGATGCCAACCCTTTGCAAAATCAGTCACTGCCGCCGGTGCGGAGATGACCAACAGGATTTTACTATTCTTCCTCCGCTGGTTTTTCAGGAGACAGGCCTGCTGCAATGCGGAAGGTTCTCTCTCCAACACTCAGGCAGCCCAGAGGAACAACCAGCAGGGTGAGTGCTGTTGACATGAATACACCAAAAAGTAGTGATATTGCCATGCCCTGGAAGATAGGATCAGTCAGGATTACCGCAGAACCGCCCACCAGCGCCAGTGCTGTAATAATAATGGGGCGGGTTCTGGCCATAGCCGCGATGATAACGGCATCGTACAGATCCTTACCTTCACGCATCAGCACGATAGTGAAGTCCACCAGCAGAATCGAGTTACGCACAATAATACCTGCCAGTGCAATCCAGCCGATCATTGAAGTAGCCGTAAAGTCCGCACCAAATAGCATGTGGCCGGGCACAATGCCCAGCAGTGTGAGCGGAATAGGTGCCATGATGACAGCAGGGATGATGAAGTTTCCAAACTGCCACACAACCAGCATATAGATAGCAATCAGGGCAATGGCGTAGGCTGCACCCATGTCACGGAAGGTTTCAAAGGTTACAGTCCATTCACCGGACCATTCGAAACCGGACTGTGAGTCAGTATCAGGCGGGCCTGCATAGGTGCTGGCGAGTTTTACTCCATCAGGCGCAGTGTATTCTTCCAGCAGCTTGTCTACATCCAGCTGAGAATATACTGGAGCTGCCAGACGACCCTTGGAGTCACCGACAACAAACTCGACAGGACGCAGATCCTTGGCGAAGATCATGTCTTCACGTTTGTATTGAACAAACTTGCCCAGCGAACCCAAAGGCACAGACTGGTTCATCATGTTCATCACAGGCAGATCATGAAGACTTTCGAGGTTAGCGCGTTTGGACAGCGGCACCTGCAACAGGATATAAGTCGGTTC
>JABDQZ010000268.1 GCA_013041975.1 Gammaproteobacteria bacterium | reverse complement strand
CCGTAAGCGTGCTCAACACTGTTGGTCACGGCTTCTGAAACAGCTAATTCCAGTTCCATGGCGGCCTGCTCACACATTCCGACCATTGCAGCAGCATCGCGCACCTTTGAACATGCGAGGGCAATATTTTCGGGCTTACTTTTGATAATCAGTTCAAACATAAATTCTCAGTTTCATTCTAAGGTTTGAAAGTAAAAGCAGTTAATTACTGCTAAATAAGCAATATATATGCCGCTAAAGTAATTATGGCATTGTATTTGCACTACAGAATTGAAAGCAATCGATGAGAAATTATCAATGAAAAATTCAGTAAAACAAGAATCCGACCTGGAAATGTCATCAGACTACCTTAAACGGGTTCTTGTTGTAGATGACAGTCCACCCGAGAGGTTCAGACTGGCTGCGATGCTGAACAAATTAGGATATCAAGTTAGCGAGGCCTCTAATGGCAAAGAGGCGCTTGAGCAACTTCGTCAGCAGCCGGTGGCAGTCGTGCTGAGCGATTGGGTTATGCCTGAAATGACAGGTATTGAGCTTTGTCGTCAGGTGCGCAACGAAGAGCTGAATAACCCTTACTTTATATTGGTCACGGGTCGGGATAGCACGGCAGATCTGGTAGCCGGTATGGATTCCGGTGCCGATGATTTCATTGCAAAGCCTTTCAATGGCGAAGAACTACTGGTGCGACTCAAGGCTGGCCAAAGAACCATTAAAATGCGTCATAAACTCGAATCACAATCTGTTGAACTTAAAAAGCATATCGACAGACAGGAAAAACTGGCAGAGCAGTCGAGTAAAGACCTGGAAATGGCTTCGGAAATTCTGACAGATCTTTTGCCTGAGAATAGCTTAAATCAATCTAACTTAAACATTTGCGGTTTATTTAAACCTGCCACTGAAATTGGTGGTGATTTTTATAACTATTTCAAACTCGATGATGATCATATGGGTTTTTATTGCCTGGATGTTGTAGGTCATGGTGTACCAGCAGCACTTTTTGCCTTCATGCTAGCGAGAACAATTATGCCGGGTGAGGGATTGTTGATAAAGAATAAGCGCATTGTAAAGCCTCGAGAAGTTATGCGTTCACTAAACATCAAGTTTTTGAACAAGACAGCAACCCCTCAGTATTTCACGATGACTTATGGAGTTATCAATATTAAAACAGGCCAAGGTCAGTTATGCCAGGCCGGAAGCCCTTATCCAATCGTTGTACATGAGGATGGTAGCTGTACTAAGCTTGGAGACGGTGGATATCCTGTCGGCTTAATTCCAGGGGCTGACTACGATGATATTGAGTTTGAATTATCATCTGGCAGTCGTCTGTTTCTTTATTCAGATGGACTGGTTGAAGTGGAGAACATCACACAAAAACAGCTCGGTTTAGATGGGTTGGCGCAGGTCTTTCAATTAAACAAAGATCAGTCACTGGAGTCTGCATTAAACATAAGCTATGACCATATCAAAAAATGGTCTGCAAAAAGTGATATGGAAGATGATGTGTCTGTGCTTGCTCTTGAGATTCCTTCAAAAAATGATGGCAGATAAAAATATCAATTAAAGATGACCACAGGGAAATTATCATGATGCCAGATATCATGCCGGATAGTTTCTAAAACGGTATCCGCTCATTAATATAAACGGTTGGCCTAGTCAGCTTTATTACAAGCGGCTTACTACTAGTTGAGCCACTGTATACATTGCAGTTGCGAGTTGAATCCGTGTAGCCATTTACTGCGTACTTGCTGATTTATAGATAGCGTTTTAATGCCTCTAAACCAGTGATTCCTTAATAGTCTTTGCAATATGAAAATATCACCAGAATAACGTTAGCATATTGCTATAAAAAGTTATTTTTTTCACAGAAAACTTTTAGACAAAAGATGTTATCACAAGTTTTATTTATAATTTACAAGTAGTTACATCTATTTTTCCAGGGTGCAGTCTTGTTGGCACAGTTGCTGCTAGGTTATTTGTCATATTTTAACTGACATGGAATATCCAGAATGACTCATTCTCAAAGCTATGCAAATCTTTCTTTGCCAATTATTACCTTTGGCAACCCAGTCGATCCGTACATGTCGATTAGTAAATTTAATTCAGCTAATTACTCTTATATTAAGGGATATGAAAAAAGCGACACGATAACATCAGCTGAATCGGTTCAGTGGGAAGATGATTTGATGATTATCTCCGGTGACCATTCAAAATCAACACACGAAAAAAATACAGCGAATTCAAATTACGTAAATTTATCAATGAGTGAATTAGAAAATATTGTGGTAGGTTTTATTAACGCCACTAATCCCCAGGCTTTAATGATCGATATTCGGGGAATAAGCCAAATAGAATTCACAAATATGATTAGCACCATCCGTTCTTTTCATGGCAAGCAGGATTTGTTCCTTATTGCAGTAAAAGATGTTGATGATAACTCTATTGCTGAAGAGTTATATGCTGCTGGTGTATCGGAAGTCTGCAGTTATATTGAAAGCTCGGACACGGTGTTTATTAAACTTAACCAGGGTGCTAATGCAATAAGAACATTGAAAGCTTATCTGGATAAAAAAAATCAGTTGGAGCAGATCGGCTGCCTGGCAAAAATAGGACACTGGGAGCTTTTTCATGACTCATACGAAATGTTGTGGACCAGTAACATTGAAGAATTGTTATTATTAGAAAAATCCAACCATAGTAATTTAGCGTTATTTTCACAGTCATTGAAATCAGTAGATCAATCTTTACTTGCATCCAGCCTTGCAGATTGTGTAGAGCAAAAAAAGTCCTTTACGGTGGTGTTTGAGCTGGAGTCTTCTTACAATCCTGTAAGAAAAGTGAAGATATCTGGCAGTCCTGGTAAAGATAATGATAAAGGCATCGCTGTGATTGGATATGTTCAGGATATATCCAATCATAATCCCGATGAAAATAGTGTACGTCAATTATTATCGCGTGACCCTACTACTGGTTTGGAAACACAATACCTATTCAATGTGCGTATACAATCAGTCATTGATGCTGCAAGACGATCACAAAAATCTTTTTCTATTATAAAAGTGGAAATCGATAGCATCGATGATATAAGCAAACATTTAAATGAAGAGCAACTACGAGAGTTACATATTCAGACAAGTGCACGTTTGCATAGTATGGTTCGCTCAAGAGATATTGTTTCATTACTGGGTAAAGGCACATTTGGTGTTTTACTTCCTGAAATTAAAGATTCATATTCAGCGGCTTATGTTGCCCACAAATTACTAGAGGCTTTTTCACATCCCGTACAGTTAGAGGATGAGCTTATTCAGGTCAATATTCTGATGGGTATTGCTGTTTATCCTGAAGATGGGTTAAATAAGTCGACACTGTTTCGTTCTGCCAATAAGGCTTTAAATAAAACAGCTGCTCTCAATAAACAATATGCTTATTGTTCAAATTCCATTAACGATGAAGCCATCGCGCGAGTCGAGTTAAGGCAGGCTTTGAATAATGCTTTGGAAAATCACGAATTCAGTGTTTATTATCAACCAAAATTGTCCATGACTAAAAACTGTATCAGTGGATTTGAAGCGTTACTTCGTTGGAATCGGCCTGGTTATGGCATGGTAAGCCCGGATGTGTTTGTTCCTATTGCAGAAGAAACGGGGTTAATTCATGAACTGGGGCGCTGGGTTTTAGACACGGCCTGTCACCAAGCAGCTGATTGGCACAGGCAAGGTTTATCGGTCTGTATGGCGGTTAATGCCAGCGCCATGCAATTGAATAAAGACACATTTATTAATGAAGTTAAGCATGCCTTAAAAGTCAGCGGTTTAGCAGCTGAATACCTTGAAATAGAGGTGACCGAATCAGACTCCCAGACATCCACTGAAATATTAACCACATTGGGTGCTTTTCGCGACATGGGTGTCAAAATTGCTATTGATGATTTTGGCACTGGCTATTCTGCATTTTCATCTTTGAAACATCTTCCAGCTGATACCTTGAAAATTGATCGCGCATTTTTAGGAGGGATTCCTGAAAACAAACTGGATAGTAACCTGCTCGAGTCTATCATCAAAATAGCTAAAATACTGAAACTTAGTATCGTAATGGAAGGTGTTGAAACTCAGGAACAGGCTGACTTTGTAATAGATAAAGGTTGTGATCATATTCAGGGGTATTTTTTTGGACGACCTTTACCATCAGATGGAGCTAGCAACGTGCTGAAAATTGAACAACAGTCAGCTATGGGTATAACGATACATTAATCACTTTAGGTGTTTATCTGCTGTTGGTTTAATGTCGAAAGTTTGGCCGGTGCAAAAATGCGCATCGGCAGTTTTTTATGCCACGTCAAAATAATCATATGACAGAAAAAAATAAAAATTCGAGTGAGGTATATGCTGATTTTACCATGAGTCGTATTGATTCATCGGTTCTTGGCACGATGACACCTTCGCAGTTACGGGCTGTACGCGATGCGCTTGTCGCAAACCAGCCTTTTAAAAGGCATTCATTTGATATTCGGGGCACATTACCGTTTATTTTTGCCAGTTTTTATTTTGTCATTCTTGCAGGTCGCGACAAACGTCGTAAAACACTGGATAAAGAAAAACGCAGAGTATTCGAAGGTAACGTGTCTATGGCTTATGTACTGTCGTTGTTATTTCTGAGTTTTGTAGGAGCAGTCGTTTGGATGGCAATATTGTTGTTGCTTTACTGGGTAAAAATAGAATTAGGTATGGATTTTTTACCTAATGTACATTTTCCTGATTTATTTCAAAGTGAATAAATTCTTTATCCTGCCGATAACTTTATTACGTATTTTGGATAGGTTGTCAGAGGTTTGTTTTAATCCAATTAAAAACAATGACTTATCTTTGTCTTGGTCAATCAATAATAGTCATCATTTCGTTATGAGTGGTGCAAGAAGGTATTAAATAAGATGCTGAGTGTGATTTCAGCGAAACATATATTGAGTCATTTCAAAAAGCTTGGCTTGCTGGCGACTGTAGTGCTTTTATCTGGTTGTTCATCCACAGAAATGCTGGTCAAAGTACCGGCCAACGCTGATGGTATTACGGTAGAACCTTACAATACCAACACGCATAAAAATAATATTGAAATTTTCAGTCCTCTATCGCTACAGAAAAAAATCAACAGGCAACAACTTGTTCAGCGCGCCAATAACCTGTTTGTGCTGTTCGATAATAGTGCTTCCATGAAGGAAGATTATCGTGGTGTAAGCCGCGAAAAATATGGCGTCATGGTGCTGGACCGCTTTCACCAGAGCCTGCCTGATATCAATCTTCAGGGTAATGTTTATAAGACTAATGGAAATATAAAGACTTCTTTTATGTCGAGAATCCTCTCAACCGAGAATAATCAAGTGAATACTGAGTTGGCCATTCATCGGTATGAGCCACAAGAGATGCAAAAACGGATCCAAGATTCTGCAGGTAATATGATTGCAGGCGATGGCAGTTTGCATTCAGCCATTACCCGCATTTCTAAGTTGATCACTGATAGTCGTGGGCCTGCCATTTTGCTGTTGGTGACTCGTTGGGAAAGAATCGATAAAAAAACGGTCATTGCTATATCCCGACTCAGGCAGCAACTTATACTGGAGCATGAGCGAGAACTTTGCGTGTTTACCGTCGGTGTTGGAAACCGATACTCACGGGCCCGCTATGATCAGGCTGACAGCTGTGGAATTTCTGTGTCAGCAGACAAGGTCGCTCAACCCCGGGATATGTCTCATTTTATTGAGCGTATGTTTTTTTACGGTCCCGCTGACAGGGATAACGATGGTATCTATGACTATCGTGATAAATGCCCGAACACAGAAAAGGGACGACTCGTTCGTTTTGATGGCTGTCAACGCTTCGGAACAGTTTCCCCTTTGAGTAATATACCAAGAACAGCTTTAGCCATGATGGGTAATGAGAAATGAAATTCAGTGCTGTTAAATTGAATTGTGTTATTCGCAGCACCCTGTTGGCTGCCTTGTTTGCATTACAATCAAATTCAGGTATTGCGCAAGACGCGCGTTTCGGTGT
>JABDQZ010000265.1 GCA_013041975.1 Gammaproteobacteria bacterium | reverse complement strand
CAAACGATTTCACCACTTGGGGTTGAGGTTCGCTATGGTCGTTTGAACCTGTTAAATTCCTATGGCTCAGAATTGCAGACCCTGCCAATGACGCTGCAGGTAGAATACTACAATGGAACAGGGGTTGGCTTTGTTCCTAATGCTGATGATGGCTGTACAGTCATAAACGATGTCGTCATTACCGATGCAGATGTGAGTGATTCTCTGAGTGTGGCTGAAACCTGTATCTGGGATTCAGCTGCACAAAGCGGTTCTTACAACTGTGCAAGTGCTGGTAACCCAGGCGATCAGTTCAGTGCACTTCCTGTTGCTTCCAATTTCAACTTAAACTTGATGGGGCCAGGAGCTGGTAATACCGGTGTGTTAAATGTCACAGTCAATGCACCGGGGTATCTTGACTTTGACTGGCTGGGTGGCGGAATGACTGATCCAACAGGTACGGCAAGTTTTGGGTTGCACAATCTCAACAATCGTACGATTTTCATGAAGGAAGTGCGCTAACAGTGCTTGCCACAGAGAGAAACTGAACTGGCGACAGTCCAGGCGTGATCTTGGGCGGCACTACAAATTTGCAGAAAAGTCGCTGTGATCTCTGTGGTGAAATTACATTTCCTTCCGTATAATCGCCTCCTTTAGTTTTTCACGTGGCCTCTCGTAAGGGTCACCACTGACGGCCACAAGGTCGAAGGATGCCAAGATGCCTGTAATTACCCTTCCTGATGGTTCCCAACGCGATTTCGATAACGCCGTATCTATTATGGATGTGGCGGCTGATATTGGTCCCGGTCTTGCCAAGGCAACGCTGGCCGGTCTGGTCGATGGTGTAATGAAAGATGCGTCTTTCGTTATCGAGAATGATGCCGAAATTGCCATCGTCACTGACAAAAGCGAAGAAGCACTGGAACTGATCCGCCATGATGCCGCCCATGTCATGGCACAGGCTGTACAGGAACTGTATCCGGGCACCCAGGTGACGATCGGTCCTGCTATCGAAGATGGTTTTTACTACGACTTTGCGCGTGAGGAACCCTTTCATGAGAAGGACCTGGCCAAGATCGAAGACCGCATGCGTGAAATCGTAGGCCGTAACCTGCCGATTGACCGTGAAGTATGGGACAGGGAAGCAGCGAAAAAAACCTTCGGAGATATTAACGAAGAGTACAAAGTCCAGATTATCGAGGACATCATCCCTGAAGGTGAAGAAGTTTCTGTTTACCGTCAGGGAGAGTGGTTTGATGTGTGTCGTGGTCCGCATCTGCCCAGTACCGGCAAACTGCCCAAGGCTTTCAAACTCATGAAACTGGCCGGTGCCTACTGGCGTGGTGATTCAAACAATGAAATGCTACAGCGTATCTATGGCACGGCCTGGCGCAATAAAAAAGAACTGAAAGAACATCTGCATCGTCTGGAAGAAGCAGAAAAGCGCGATCACCGCAAAATCGGCAAGTCGCTGGACATGTTCCACAGCCAGGAAGAAGCACCGGGCATGGTGTTCTGGCATGAAAAAGGCTGGAGCGTATACCTCACTATTCAGCAGTATATCCGTGACAAACTGAGTAAGCATGGCTACAAGGAAGTGCATACTCCCGAGGTGATCGACCGCAGCCTGTGGGAAAAATCCGGTCACTGGGAGAAGTTTCGCGACGATATTTTTATTACCGAGACCGAAGATCGCGTTTATGCCATCAAGCCGATGAACTGTCCGGCCCATGTGCAGATCTACAACCACGGCCTGAAAAGTTACCGTGACCTGCCACTGCGTCTGGCCGAGTTTGGTTCCTGTCACCGAAACGAGCCGTCGGGCACGTTACATGGCCTGATGCGTGTGCGTAATTTCGTGCAGGATGACGCACATATTTTCTGTACCGAAGAGCAGATTCTGTCGGAAGTGATTGCATTCAATGACCTGCTGTTTGAGGTATACGGGGATTTCGGCTTTGAAGAGGTCCTGATCAAGCTGTCTACTCGCCCGGAAAAACGCGTCGGTTCTGACGAAACCTGGGACAAGGCAGAAAAAGCACTGGAAGACGCGCTGAATTCACAGGGTCTGGAATGGGAACTGCAGCCGGGTGAGGGGGCTTTTTATGGTCCAAAAATCGAATATTCCCTGCGTGATTGCCTGAACCGTGTCTGGCAGCTGGGCACCATCCAGCTGGATTTCTCCATGCCAGAACGTCTGGATGCAACTTATGTTGCAGAAGATAATACCAAGCAGACACCGGTCATGCTGCACCGTGCCATCCTCGGTTCACTGGAAAGATTTATCGGTATTTTGATCGAACACTATGCCGGTGCGATGCCGCTCTGGTTGTCTCCCGTACAGGCCATAGTGATGAATATTACTGACAAACAGGCCGGTTATGTGAAAAATGTGGCCAAATCTTTGCAAAATAATGGTTTACGGGCTGATTGGGACTTGAGAAACGAGAAAATCGGCTTTAAAATCCGCGAGCATACTTTGCAGAAGATTCCTTATCTCCTCGTCATTGGAGATCGGGAAGCTGAAAATGGCGCAGTAGCAGTTCGTACCCGCAGTGGTGAAGACCTTGGGGTTATGCCTGTCGAAGATTTTGTCAAACTGGCAAAAGAACAGATTCAGGCTCACAACTGATTCACTGTATTGATATGAAGCTTGCCTGAAACCTGATTTGAAGCAGGGCGGGCAGGCTTTTGGTTTTTTCTGGAGGAAACTGTTATTTCTAAAAACGCAAAACGTAATCGCATTAACGATGACATTACGGCAACAGAGGTGAGATTAATCGGTGCAGATGGTGAACAGGTAGGAATTGTTACTATCAAAGAGGCACTTGATAAAGCCACTCAGGATAAATTGGATCTGGTTGAGATTGTACCAACCGCAGAGCCGCCGGTTTGCCGCATCATGGATTACGGCAAGTTTATGTTTGATCAGAAGAAGCAGAAACAGTTGGCCAGAAAGAAACAGAAACAGGTTCAGGTCAAGGAAATCAAGTTTCGTCCCGGAACGGATATCGGGGATTACAATATCAAGCTCAGGAACCTTATCAAGTTCCTGGAAAATGGTGACAAGACAAAAGTTACCATGCGTTTCAGAGGCAGGGAGCACGCACACCGTGAGATCGGACTGGAACTGCTCAGGCGTGTCGAGGCA
Source organism: Gammaproteobacteria bacterium (assembly GCA_013041975.1). Lineage (GTDB taxonomy): Bacteria > Pseudomonadota > Gammaproteobacteria > Chromatiales > Chromatiaceae > JABDQZ01. The sequence goes on along the minus strand of JABDQZ010000265.1, from coordinate 447 downwards.
GATCTGGAAGAATACGGACAGGTTGAACAGCAGCCGCTGATGGAAGGTCGTCAGATGGTGATGGTGCTGGCACCCAAGAAGAAATGATTTTTACGAACCAGCCGGGCTAATAGGCATTGCCTGGGTTGGTCTTAACTCAAGCCCCTTTATGGGGTTAAGCATATAGGAGAAGAAAATGCCAAAGATGAAAACTAACCGAGGCGCAGCCAAGCGGTTTACCAAAACCGCAGGCGGTTTCAAGCGCAACCAGGCGCATCGTCGTCATATCCTTACCAAGAAGAGTACCAAGCGTAAACGTCAGTTACGTTCGGATGCCATGCTGCATGCATCAGATGTTGCTTCTGCACGTCGCATGATGCCATACGCTTAATCGAATTGAGGAGAATATACGATGCCAAGAGTTAAACGTGGTGTAACGGCTCATGCCAAACACAAGAAAGTATTAGA
>JABDQZ010000260.1 GCA_013041975.1 Gammaproteobacteria bacterium | reverse complement strand
CAACGGCGAACTGGTGTCGTCCTCGAAAGCTATTATCCTGTTCAGGTAAAGCTGTCTGTCCCATCTGGATTTTCCAGACGTATTCTTCTACCCAGCGTTCTGGTTTAAACCATTGCATGATTAATCCGCCAAACCAGGCAACAACCAGACCCGCAAGGATATAAAGTAAAGCCAGTTTCCAGCCCAGAATACCGACCAGGATAACTGCTGCCACTTCATTAATCATTGGTGACGCGATGAGAAAGGAGAAAGTAACGCCCAGAGGAATACCAGCTTCAACGAAGCCGATAAAGAGAGGCACGGATGAACAGGAACAAAATGGTGTCACTGCGCCCAAAGAAACAGCCATTCCCCTGGCCTGCCAGTCAGGACGATTACGTACATAGTCACGAACCTTTTCAGGAGAAAGCAAGGCACGCAACAAACCCATTACGTAGATAATCAATATCAGCATGACAAAGATTTTTGTCACGTCCATCACGAAGAAATGTAATGCTGCTCCCAGGTGACTTTCAGACGATAAAGCCAGTAACTGATAAACAATGAGATCGGCAAAATAATCAAACATCGAGGTTCTCTGTCAGTTTGTTTCCTGGAGTTGTGGAAGTCCAAAAGAAAGTAAGGCAGCTATAAGGACAAAGCCAGAAGAAAGCCACAGACAGGCTTCAAGCCCTTGCATCTGATAAACCAGACCAGACAAGACTGTACCCGCAAGTCGTCCTCCGGCATTGGGCATATAATAAAAGCCCACATTCATGGAAACCTTGTCATGGTCCGAATAGGCTAAGATGAGATAAGAGTGAACGGCCGAGTTAATTGCAAATGCGATGCCGAACAAAATCAAACCGCTGACCAGTACCGTCTCTGTTGGCCAGCCCTGCTGCATAGCGAGAACAATACCCGCAGGGAAGAGCGCCAGAATAAAAGCCCAAAGCCTTGCGGCTCCAGCTCCTGGGCCCTGACCATGATGACTACGACTTATCAGCTTAGGTGCCGAAGCCTGGACAAAGCCATAGCCAATTACCCAAAAAGCCATAAAGGTACCTACAGCGGTTATTGACCACCCCGTCACTTCAACCAAGAATACTGGCAATGCCACCACGAACCAGACATCACGCGACCCAAACAGGAAAAAACGTGAAGCCGAAAGCCAGTTAATGGCGGGTACCTTGGAAAAAACCTGGGTAAATTTCGGCTTGGACTTCATCTTGCCAACACCAGAAGGTAGCATCACAGCTGTGATGATCAGTACGGCAAATAACGTTCCAGCCAGTACAGCCAGTGCACCTCGAAAACCAACCCATTCAAGCAATACAGCTCCAACAAAAAAACCACCCCCCTTAAGTGCATTTTTTGAGCCGGTTAAAACTGCGACCCATTTAAAGAGCTTGGAGTTGCCGTCATTACCCGCAATGATCTTGACCGATGCCTTGGCTGACATCTTGTTCAGGTCTTTGGCAATGCCAGATAATGCCTGTGCAGCCATAACATAGGCCACCGACAACCAGGCATCCGGCACGGTCAGCATGGCCAATGCGACGACCTGCATCGCCATACCAATATTCATCGTCAGATTCAGACCAATACGTGCGCCCAGCCAACCGCCAACCAGGTTAGTAACAATGCCGAAGAACTCGTAAAACAGGAATAGCATGGCTACTTCAAACGGTGAGTAGCCAAGTAAATGAAAATACAAGACCACCAGCATGCGTATGGCACCATCAGTGATGGTGAAAGCCCAGTAGCCACCAGTGACGATCAGATAATTTCGAATTGACTGCTCCATGATGAGATTATTTATAACCTATTGGCGACCATGGAAGCGATTTGCATCATGCGATTAACATAGCCCCATTCATTGTCATACCAGGCATACACTTTCACCTGGGTACCATCAATGACCATAGTCGATAATGCATCGACAATGGATGAACGCGGATCATCTAGATAATCGACTGACACCAGAGGGCGTTCTTCATAGCCCAAAATACCTTTTAGATCACCTTCAGCCGCTTCTTTAAAATAACCATTGATTTCTTCTGCCGTGACAGCCCGTAATGCTTCAAACACAAAATCAGTCAACGAAGCATTGAGTAAAGGAATACGCACAGCATGTCCATTTAACCTTCCTTCCAGCTCAGGAAATATTTTGGTGATGGCTTTGGCAGAACCCGTTGAAGTTGGAATAAGTGAGTTACTGCAGGCTCTCGCACGCCTAAGGTCTTTGTGCCCCTTATCCACGATGGTCTGGGTGTTGGTAATGTCATGTATGGTTGTCATACACCCATGTTTGATACCAACCTTTTCATGCATGACTTTTACAACTGGTGCCAGGCAATTAGTCGTACAGGATGCTGCCGTTACCAGGTGATGCTGATCCGGCTCGTACAAGTCATGGTTGATGCCATAGACAATATTCAGTGCACCTTGTGTCGGTGCTGCCACGATGACTTTTTTGACACCCTGATCAAAATAGGCCTGAATCTTTTCAGGCTTTTTATGATGTTTTCCTGTTGCTTCAATAACAATGTCGCAATCTGACCAATCAGTATCACCAACTTCTGTATTGGACGAATAAGCAATCGTTTGCCCATCAACCACTATTCCATCACCATCAGTATTGGTGTCTTTTTTCCAGGTACCATGTACGGAATCAAACTTGAGTAGATGTGCTGAACCCGTAGCATCGGTTGCAATCTCATTAACCTTTACTATGTCATAGTCAGAATCACCCCATCCGGCACGAAACCCAAGTCGTCCCATGCGACCAAACCCATTGATACCAACTTTTACTGTCATTGATGTAACTCCTAATTTGATTTTGTATCGTAGTTTGCTGCGAGGTAATCAGAATGCGCTGGAAACTTGAGCGAATTTGGGCGTAGACCTTGCACCAGGGTGGTTGTCTGCATCTCATCCATGCCCATCTCCCGCATAATCACAGCCGCCATGAAGCCAGTGCGACCGGAGCCGCCTCGACAATGAATCGCCACACACTTTCCTTGCCTGACTAAAGACAGCACCTCGTTCTTCTGTGCCTGCCAGGATTGCTCGAATGCTTTAGCTGGAGCAGCGTCATCTTCCACAGGAAACTGAAACCAGACCATGCGACTTTGCTGGACAACTTCTGGCAAAGAAGAAACCTCGAACTTGTCCAGTTCATCATCTGTCATCATGGTGATGACGGCCTCTGCACCAGCCTGACGAAGCTCTCTGATCGAGTTGGCCAGATCAACACCTTTAGTACCAGGGCAAGGTGTAAAGATCAGGCAGCCATTATCTGGTAAGGTCAGTATGTCGTAAGGATGTGTAGTCATATTAGAAACTCTCCATATCAGTTTTCGCTCACCCATTCACGCACCAAGTCAGGACCAGGCAAACCGCCAGCATGTACCACTTCTCCATCAACTACGACCCCAGGTGTAGACATGACACCAAATGCCATGATCTCAGCGATATCTGTGACTTTTTCAACCTCAATTTCGACGCCAGCCTGTTCAGCGGCGATCTTGATCAGATTGGCTGTGGTTTCACAGTTCTTGCATCCGGAACCCAGTACCTTAATAGTTTTCATAACAATGGCCTCTAATTGATAAAGCGTTACTGTGCAGCTTCCAGCTGCATATACGTCTGATGAATATTGCGCTTCTGCCAGCTGTCGTAGAAATTCAAGTGTTTGAACTCAGGCTTATGAGCTGTCACGGTTGGAGGGTCTAGCCAGTTAAATAACTATCAAAGAAGTACAACTCACTTCCAGCAGGACACTTGGCAATAACCACACATTGCGCACTCAATGAACTTTCCGAATAAAAATAAATGAAATCAGGCACAACGATTTG
>JABDQZ010000251.1 GCA_013041975.1 Gammaproteobacteria bacterium | reverse complement strand
CTCCTGTTCAGCAGAAACCTGAAGCGAGACAACTGAAAGTAGCGTGAGGGTGATGGCGATAAAAACTTTTGGAATAAAGCGATCCATTGTTTGGCTTACCGAATAAATGATCAGATCTGGTTAATGTTACTGGCGTGCATACGCCTTACAGGACTATTTTTTTTTGACTTGTGGCTCTGCAGAGGCAGTGATTCAAACCGACCAGCACGTTTCAGGGTAACACCACGCTCGGTTATTTCAGTGATTTCAGCATTGCCAGGTAAAACATCGTTTAATTTGTAGAGTTTCTGCTTGTTTCTGCCCGGTTTGATAATGGCAAAACTGTTGCTTGTTTTTTTGTCAAAAACCACACCCAGCAATTTGAGATCGAGGCGCGTCTCAGGGGCATTGACCACGGGTGCTTTTTTCGCCGTGGCCGGTTTTGGCTTGTTTGCAGTACCAAACAGGTTCCACTGGGCAATTGAATTATAGTTGGTGTTGGCGTTTCTGTTGCGAGACACTGGATCGACGGCGCCTGCACTGGGAGCAGCAGTTTCCGCTATCAGAGCTTGCTCCTTTGTATATACGCTAACTGACAGATAGACTGATCCTGCAAATGCTAATATGGCGACCAGCAACAGTCCTTTCTGAACAACATTATCGTATTGCGACAGATTCATTCACTGACTCCAAACCTAGTTGCATTTTTAATGCCTTCTTTATAAGTAAATTCTAACACGAATTATGTCCATTTACAGGAAGTTCCATTATGATGCAGTTAATATGTCATGTTTTTTGAGTATTTTTAAGTAACCATGAAAATTAACAGCAACCGTATCTCAGGCTTTACCCTGATTGAAATAATGGTAGTAGTGGTCATTATGAGTATTCTGGCTTCCATTGTCGTTCCTAAAATCATGAGTCGTCCGGAAGAGGCAAGAATCGCCAAAGCATCCCAGGATCTCCGTGCGATTGGTGCAGCGCTTGACCTCTATAGGCTGGATAATTTTACCTATCCAACCACTGATCAGGGGCTTGCTGCACTGGTCACTGCTCCGGGAGATCTGCAGTCAGGCGCCAACTGGAAAAAGGGTGGCTATCTGGAACGTGTACCCAAAGATCCCTGGGGTAATGACTATCTTTATTTGGCGCCAGGTTCTCATGGTGAATACGATTTATATTCCTGGGGAGCAGATGGCGCCAGTGGTGGAAGTGATTCCGCTGCTGATATCAATAGCTGGGAATTATATTAACCTCTAGCTAAGATGATATCTGCTGACAAACACCAAAACGGCTTCACTCTGATTGAATTGCTGGTTGTTGCTGTTTTGATTGGTATTCTCGGCAGTTATGTTGCCGTTTCTACCAGAACCAGCAAAAGTAGTGTTATTCAACCGGTTCTGGAAAACATCCGTGAAAGTTTTATTTCCGCTTCACGTCACGCTATTCTCAGTGGCCTTCCGGTCGGCGTTGTCATTGATGATACAGAGCTGTCGTTTCTTCGTTATTCAAGCCAGGGGTGGACGGCTCACGGTGATGAAACGCTCAGGACAATTCAGCTGCCAGAAGACTGGCAACTGGTTTTTTCAGCCCATACGCGTATTCCCGAACTGCCTGTAGAAACAGATGGAACTGCCGACACAGGAAAATCGGCCAATCTACAGCCGCAATTGTTGTTTTATCCCGATGGCGCAACATCCGGAGGAACCCTGGAGGCTGTGACTTATGAGAACGATGTGGTGGTAGGCCTGAAGGTTTCTGTGAACGGGCGTGTAAAGCTCATTGATGGAAAGTCAGATGAAGAAAGTTAGCCGTCCAAATTTATCGATAAAAGGCTTCACCTTGCTCGAGGTGCTGGTCGCGCTGACCATTATTACCATTACGATGGGAGCATTGCTGCAATCGGTGTCTGTCATTAGCCGAAATGAAACCAGTCTTCATACTAAAAAGCTTTTGTCGTGGGCTGCGCAGAACAAACTGGTCGAGATTCAACTGGGAAAAGATGCTATTGCTATCGGACAAACGAGCGGTGAGGCAATAATGGCAGGACAGGAAGTGCAATGGGAGGCTGATATTACCTCAACATCGGATGCTGATCTTTTCAAGGTGGCAGTTACCACAGACCTTAACAACATGAGCCATTCTCTCTATGGTTACCTTGGTAAAAATACCCTTCTTACCCAGTAGGCATAGCGGCTTTACGCTGCTGGAATTATTGATCGCCATAGCCGTGTTCAGCCTGGTTTCGGTGATGAGTTATTCGGGTCTTAAAACGGTTATAGATTCAAATAACCATATTCAACTCAAGTCAGACCAATACCAACAACTGGATCGTCTGTTTCTGCTGATGCAGCAGGATTTTTACCAGATGATCGATCGTCCCGTGCGTGATGCTTTTGGAGATCCACAGCCTGCATTGATAGCAAACGGCGGGTCAGCAGGTTTTTTTCTTGAATTTACCCGTGCCGGCGCATTGAATATAGCCAATCCGCAAGTGCCATTATTAAGACGAGTTGCCTATTTGCTGGATAACGGCATCGTAAAGCGACGAAGCTGGCAGGTACTGGATCGTTTGCAATCCTCTGAGTTTCTGGATGTTGAATTGCTGGACAATGTAGCGGATATGGAAGTCAGTTTTTTTTATGATGACTGGAAGACCCAAATACAGAGGCAAAACGTGCCGAGCGGCCAGGGACTACCCAAAGCCATAGCCATTTCACTGGTTGTTGAAGGTATCGGTTCGATTAGACGAGTATGGGCGGTGACTTTATGACACTGATTTCGCCATTCCCGCGAAAACGGAAAACCGGCGGTGTAGCTCTGGTCACAGTTTTGCTGATTGTTTCGATAGCTACCGTACTGGTTGTTTCAATGACCAGTAAACAGTATTTTTCCATCAGGGCACAAGGTAACATGCAGGCCAATGTACAGGCTTGGCAGTATGTCATCAGTCTGGAGCAGTGGGCTACAGTCGTATTGAATCGTGATGCCCGGGAAAATAAAACTGACAGTATCAATGATGCCTGGCAACTGGGTATTCCTGAAACAAAAGTAGGGCAGGCATTCATTACTGCACAAATATCTGATCTGCAGGGCAGACTTAATGTAAACAATTTGATTAAGAATAACGAACTAAGTCAGACTGATTACCAGGTGTTTCAGCGACTATTTTCCGAGCTGGGGGTTGATGCCAGTATTCTTAATGCCATTGTTGACTGGATTGACGCAGACAGTGAGCCAAGCTATCCCGGCGGTGCTGAAGATGATTATTACATGGCTCAAAAACCAGGGATGCGTTCTGCCAACCAGTCTGTATTTGAGCTGGAGGAACTGCTGGATATCAATGGTATGACGATTGACGTATTTAACACACTCATACCTCATATCAGCGCCTTGCCTGGTTATCGGGTAGTGAATGTCAATACGGCAACTGATAAAGTATTAATTGCTCTTACAAAAGGCCTCACTCAGGGCGATGCCGACAATCTGATAGCCTATCGCGAAGGACAGGTGATTGATAACATAAAAGAATGGCACAAGCTTCCGCAATTTGCCAGCCGTGAAGTAGATGCTTCATTGGTGGGAACCGACAGTGATTTTTTTGGACTGGATAATTTCGTGAAAACTGACAAATACATATTGACTGTATTTACAGCATTATATCGTGAAAATGGCGTTACTCGTGTGCAATATCGCCAGAAAAGGGGATATTGATGGCAACTGGTCGTGCTTTACTGTTTTATCACCCCGGTTCTGACAAGGTTCATTGGTGTTTGCTGGATAAGGATAACCTGCGTGAGGGGGCAGTGAACGCCAGTTCAATCGATAAACTGGCAGATGATGTTTTCGGCAAGGAATTTGTTCTGGTTTTTCCCGGTGAGGATGTTTTAATTCGTCAGCTGTCGGTACCCAGAGCGGCAGGCGTCAACCCCGCTCAGCTGATTCCCAATTTGCTTGAAGAAAGCCTGGTGGAAGAGATTGATCAACTACATTTTGTACCGGTCAGGGAAGAGGATGATCAGTATACAGTCTGTATCGTTAACCGGGAAAAAATGATCTCAGCTATCCGCTTTTTTACCGATGCCGGTATTAGCCTTTCAGTCATCATCCCTGAACAGTTGTTATTAACAGTTAATGGGGACCGCTGGAAATTACTGATCGATAACAACCAGGCAATGCTCAAAACCTCAGACACTTCCGCCTGCAAGGTGACGCTTGCTGAACTTGAGTTATTGCTTCCTGCGTTATTTAGGGAAAAGGGCGAACCCGAAGCTATTGATCTTCTTGTTAATCATGATGCAGGGGACATTACTGCGTTATCCGCTTTGACCAGCCCGGTCAATAAAACATTCCTGGGTGATCAGCCTTTTGACTGGCTAACACAGGTGGATGCCCAAGTATTTAGATATAACTTGTTAAATGGCTTCCAACATGAAAGCCTCAAGGCGAAAAGCGGATTCGCTGCCTATGGTTATGCGGCGGTTTTCTTTATGCTGGCGATACTGGTGATGTTTACATCGCAGTTTTGGCAGTATTCACGTTTCAGTGAGCAGGAAACCCAATTGTCGTCTTCTATCGATACCCTGTTCAGGGAGACGTTTCCCGAAGTTAAACGGGTTATTGATCCAGTGGTACAGGCCCGCCAGTTGCTGCTTAAACAACAGTCAACAGCCAGTGTCGGCAGCGGTTTCCTGGAAATATTTTACTTGCTTGGCAATGTAGTAAAAGCTGACACCACGTTGTCACTCAGGAACTTTCAGTATCAGAATGCCAGGATGACTTTTACCATTGCTGCACAAAGCATCGCCAAGGTGGAAAGCCTGCGTGTGCAGTTGCAGCGTATTGGCACCATCCAAACCGAAGTACTATCGACGCGCAATGAAGAAAACCAGGTTATAGCCAAAATGAGAATTACAGCAAAGGCCTCATCATGAGTTTTTACTCAAAACTATCACCCAGAGACCAGAAAGCTCTGACCTGGGGAGGTGGACTCATGCTCGTATTTTTGCTGTATGCCATGGTGTGGGAACCATTGACAGATAAAAATGAGCAACTGCGATCTAAAATCAAGCAACACCAGGATAACCATCAGCAGCTAAACCAGATCGTCAGCCGTTATAATGAACTGAAAAAAAAGGCGTCTCCTGCCGCCAAGTCGATGCAGGGTTCGCTTTTTGCCATGGTTGATAAAACCAGCCAGCAACAAAGCATCAAAAAAGCCATTAAGAAAATGACTCCTGTAGGTAACAGCAAGGTCAATATCCGCTTTGAAGCAGTTGAATTTAATGCCTTTGTAAAATGGCTGGTTGGTATCAGCAAGGACTATGGCATCAGTGTTGAGCGTATCAATGCCCAACGTGATGAGGCTGGCAAGGCGGATATTCAGTTAGTCATCCGATCCTGATTCATTCAGCTTTCTTCGGAGACAATATCATCCTGGTGGCTTCTGCCAAAGAAGCTGCTCTTGGAAACAGCGGATGGTCGGGCGGTGTATGTAATTTCATCGACTCAAAAGTCTTGTTGACATCCCTCAACTGCAACACCCCCATGTTGTGCCAGGCGATGCTGAGCTTGGGGTTTTGTATAACAGCCTGGCGGTAGC
>JABDQZ010000247.1 GCA_013041975.1 Gammaproteobacteria bacterium | reverse complement strand
CTGAAGGCCCTGAAAAACAGTAACTGGCAGGGCTTTACGGAAAATTACAGGAGCGGTTCGCTTGATAGATAAAATAAAGCTGCGCGCTGAAATTCTGGAGAGAATTAGACATTACTTTGCTGAAAGTAATGTCTTGGAAGTGACAACTCCTGTATTGTCATTTGCTGGTAATACCGATCCATTCATAGATTCTTTCAAAACATCTTCTACTACGCCTCAATATCTGCACACTTCTCCAGAGTTTTTTATGAAGCGGCTGCTTACTAAGGGTTGTGGTTCGATATACCAAGTCTGCAATGTTTTTCGGGAAGGAGAGGCAGGGCGTTTTCACAATCCTGAGTTTTCAATGCTGGAATGGTATCGACTAGATTACGACTATCAGCAATTAATGGATGATGTGGCTGCATTGATCAGAAATGTGAGTGATAAATCTCCCGAAGTGGTGAAAATCTCTTATCAAGACGCCTTCAAGTCACTGGGTATTAATCCCCATGTAGCAACAGAGAGCCAGTTAGCGGATCTAACTGAAAGGCAGGGCATATCGCTGCAGGGAATGGGAAAGATGAGTCGGGATGATTGGTTGAACCTGCTGATGTCTCACGTTACCGAACCGGGTTTTGATAAAGAGAAATTGACCTTTGTGTTTGATTACCCGGTAAGCCAGGCATCATTGGCGAAGGTGAGAAAAGATAAGTACCCGCTAGCGGAGCGTTTTGAACTCTATTGGGGTGGCATTGAACTCGCTAACGGTTTCACCGAGTTGCTGGACGCCGATGAACAACGCTGGCGTTTTAATCATGACAATCAACGCAGGTTGAAGGCTGGTCTGGAAGAAGTGCCAGTGGATGAGAAGTTTCTTGATGCTTTGGCACGAGGATTACCGGCGTGCAGTGGAGTGGCGCTAGGTCTTGACCGATTGCTTATGGTGATATGCGGAGCTACTTCAATCGATCAGGTGATGAGCTTTCCTCAATCAGAAGTTTAATTAAACCCCATCGGTGATTGCCTGGCCCATCTGTACTTTTGAGCCCGGTGCCAGCATATCCATCCAGTCTACGGAATTCTCAGGAAACAACAGGATGACGGTTGAACCCATGTTGAAGCGCCCCATTTCCTCACCTTTAGCCAGTTCGATATTCCGCTGTTGCTGATTGTAATGCCAACTGGTCGGTTGTTGTCGACGTGGTGTGACAGTGCCTTCCCACACGGTATCCATACTGGAAACGAAAATCGCACCAACCATGATGACCGCAAATGGTCCATTGTCAGAATCGAAGAGATTGATCAGACGCTCATTACGGGCAAACAAGCGACTGACGGCCCGTGTCGTTTCGGGGCTGACGCTGAACAGGCGTCCTGGTACATGGGTCATTTCCCTTAATTTGCCATCTGCAGGCATATGAATACGATGGTAATCGCGAGGGGAAAGATAAATAGTGGCGAACTTGCCGTTTTCAAATTCCTTGGCCAGGTTTTCTTTCCCGCCCAACAGTTCTGTTAAGGAATAGCTGTGCTGTTTTGCCTGAAAAATCCTGCCGTGACGGATATCTCCAGCCTGGCTGACGGTACCATCTACCGGGCTGACGATAATGTTGCCTTCTGCGACAGGCCGGGCCTCCGCTTTAAGCTGACGGGTGAAAAAGGCATTGAAACTGGCATAGTTTTTCGGGTTCTCTTCCCGGGCTGATGAAAGGTCAACATCGTATATGTCCACAACGCGACTGATGATAAAGTCTTTAAGCGGTGCCCACTCGACACGTGCAATGGCATGCATAAGGGCTGAAAGCAAATGATGTGGAAGAAGGTATTGCAAATAACTTGTCATACTTTAGTAAATCTCGGCAATGGTCGACAGATCGGCTGCTATGCCCCTGGGATTGGGGAAATGCGAACCCGAAATGACGGCATGGAACTGTCCTTGCGGGTTGATCAGAATCAGGTACGAGCTATGGTCGACAAGATATTCACCGTTCTCATCCGGTTCATGGATTCGATAATGAATCGCAACCTGTTGGGTTAAAGCGAGGATCTGAGTTTCACTTCCGGTAGCAGCCTTGAAATCCGGGTTAAAAAAAGTCACATAATTTTTCAGATGTTCCGGTGTATCCCGGTTGGGGTCGACAGAGATAAACACGGTTTGATATTGTCCTTTGAATTCGTTTTCTTCGCTCAGTGCCTGATTAACTTCTACCATGGTGCTCAGAGCGACGGGACAGATATCAGGACAATGGGTATAACCAAAGAATACAAGACTCCACTGGCCTTTGAAATTATCCAGCGTGAAAGGCTGGTTATTATAATCAACCAGTGAAAAGTCATTGATTGGCCGCGGATCAGGAATCAGTGTGGCAATTTTTAACTCTGTCTTTTTTCCTGAAGCCATGTTACCCAGAAAATAGCCGCCCACCAGTGCCATGGCGGCAGCTACGGCAATAATCAGGTTTTGTGCTGCAGAGCGTGGCTTGGTTTCAGACATCAGTCCAGTTTTTCCTGGATGGCTTTCAGGGCCACACCACTATTAATGGGTGCGTTCAAATCAGATAGTACTGCTTCCAACGCACTGACACACAGCAGAATATTTTCTGCACGGCTGCTAAAGCCCATCAGACCAATGCGCCAGACTTTCCCTGCCAGTGCACCCAGGCCCGCTCCGATTTCCAGGTTGAATTCATTCAACAGACGGCTTCTGACAGTCGCATCATCCACGCCGTCCGGGATTGTGACAGAGTTCAGCTGCGGCAGGCGCTCGTCAGGTTTAACCACAAAGCTAAGACCCATGGCCTCCAGGCCAGCTTTAAGCGCATCGTGATTGTCGGCATGACGTTTCCAGGCGTTTTCGAGCCCTTCATTTTTCAGCATGACCAGTGATTCGTGTAACCCATAGAGTGCATTGACGGGAGCAGTATGGTGGTAGGCACGTTTCTGGCCGCTTCCCCAGTAACCCATGACCAGGTTTAAATCGAGAAACCAGCTTTGTACCCTGGTTTCACGATTTTTGACTTTATCCAGTGCACGTTCACTGAAACTCACTGGAGAAATCCCCGGGGTGCAGGACAGACATTTCTGCGTGCCTGAATATACGGCATCTATCTGCCATTCATCAATCAGTACCGGTGTGCCGCCCAGAGAAGTTACAGTGTCAAGAATGACCAGGCAGTCATGCTTGTGAGCCAGTTCAGATAGTGTTTTGGCATCGGATTGCGCACCGGTTGAGGTTTCTGCGTGAACAAAGGCAACAATTTTTGCATCCGGGTTGCTTTCCAGTGCCTGCTCAACTTTGGCAGGATCAACTGCGTTGCCCCATTCGTCTTCGACCATCACTGCGATGCCGCCACAACGTTCGACATTTTCTTTCATACGACCGCCAAAAACACCATTCTGGCACACGATCACCTTATCACCAGGCTCCACGAGGTTGACAAAACAGGTTTCCATACCGGCAGACCCCGGGGCGGAAACTGGCATGGTCAGCTCATTTTCGGTCTGAAATGCGTATTGCAGCAGGCCTTTGACATCATCCATCATCTCCACAAAAACAGGATCCAGGTGGCCGATAGTGGGGCGTGCAAGGGCATTGAGGATTCTTGGGTGTACATCTGAAGGGCCAGGACCCATCAGGGTTCTGATTGGCGGATTAAAAGATTGAACTGTCATGATGTATTGTCTGTGTAATTATTAAGGAAGGTCGTAGTATAGTTTCCTCTGGGAATGAGTCCAAGTGCAAAAACCGTAGAGATATTCCGGTCAGGTATTTGTCAGGGTTCAAATAAAGCAGGTTACGATATATTGGGTGATTAATGTCTAATGAAGATGAGCAGTGGAAAGAAAAACTTAGCGGTGAGCAGTACCATGTCTGTCGTGAGCGTGGTACCGAAAGACCGTTTTCCGGTAAATTTCATGATTCAAAGGAAGATGGAACTTATCGCTGTGTCTGTTGTGGCGAGCCGTTGTTTTTATCGGATACCAAGTTTGATTCCGGTACCGGATGGCCGAGTTTTTATGCGCCTCTCGATGAAAATGCCGTGGAAACAGAGACAGACCGTTCCCATGGCATGGAGCGTACGGAAGTGCATTGTCAAAAGTGTGGTTCGCACCTGGGTCATGTGTTTCCTGACGGCCCGCAGCCTACCGGGTTGCGCTATTGCATCAACTCGCTGTCACTGGATCTGGTCAAAAAATAATCATTAATGGCAGTATAGAAAAAAGCACTTTTCATAGAGCTGGTGTTTCATTATTGTTGACCGAACGTCTCTAACGGGAAATAAAATATGCGCATTCTGGTTACCGGTGGTGCCGGTTATATTGGTTCTCATACTTGTGTTGAATTGCTCGAGTGTGGTTATGAGGTTGTAGTAGTAGACAACCTGTGCAACAGCAAATATACCTCGCTTGAGCGGGTTCAGCAGATAACTGGAAAGTCAGTGCAATTTCATCAGGTTGATTTGTCCGAGATCGATGCTCTAGACAAGGTTTTTTTCCAGGAAAAACCTGATGCAGTTATCCATTTTGCTGGTTTAAAGGCCGTTGGTGAATCAGTCAGGATCCCTATTCCTTATTACCAGAACAATATCGGAGGAACTTTGAACCTGCTGCAGGTGATGAGCAAATACGATGTCAAGGATATTGTCTTCAGTTCATCTGCGACGGTCTATGGAGATCCAGCTTCGTTGCCTATTACGGAAGACTTTCCCTTGTCAGCAACGAATCCTTACGGCCGTTCGAAATTAATTATCGAAGAAATGCTTGGCGATGTCTTTATTTCTGATAGTCAGTGGAATGTTGCACTACTGCGTTATTTTAATCCGGTTGGAGCTCATATCAGTGGCTTGATTGGTGAAGATCCCAATGGCATTCCCAATAACCTGATGCCCTATATCTCCCAGGTTGCTGTAGGCAAGCTGGAAAAACTTTCGGTTTTCGGTGGTGATTATGATACGCCGGATGGTACGGGAGTACGTGATTATATCCACGTGGTTGATCTTGCAAAGGGGCATATCAGGGCGCTGCAGAAGCTGGTTCAGAAACCGGGGCTGGTAACCTGGAATCTTGGCACCGGGCAGGGTTACTCGGTTATTGAAATGGCTGAAGCCTTTTCAAAAGCATCTGGCCGGAGTGTGCCTTATGAAATTGTCGAAAGACGCGCGGGTGATATTGCTGCCTGCTATGCGGATCCTGCAAAAGCACTGAATGAGCTTGGCTGGAAAGCCGAAAAAGGATTACAGGAAATGTGTGAAGATACCTGGCGCTGGCAGTCGTCCAACCCTGATGGTTTTATCTGATCGAGGTATGTTGCAGCAGCGTACCATTGATTGTACCTGGCAATATTTGCGCCAGGCAGAGAGTTTTTATCATCGTCGTTTCGAACTGTCTGAAGTCCGCTTTGATGTGCGTGGTAAAACTGCGGGTTACTTTAAACAATTAGCCAACGGCTATACCCTGATCAATTTCAATCATGCTCTGCTGCAAGCCAATGGTCAGTCCTTTATCACCAGGACTGTGCCACATGAAGTGGCTCACCTTGTCGCTCATCAGGTTCATGGCTCTGCCATCAGGCCCCATGGAAAAGAATGGAAAGCGGTTATGCAACTGTTCAATGCCGATACCTCTCGCTGTCATGAATATGATGTAAGCAAGGTAAATACACGCCAATATAAACGTTTTAAATACCACTGTGATTGTCAAACGCACTACCTGACATCGATCAGGCATAACAGGGTGCTTTCCGGGCAGGATTATCTGTGCAGGAAATGTCATCAGCCTCTGGTGAGTTCCCTTTCTCGATGATCTGGCTGTCATTCATTCTTTTACTTGTTGTTGAAAGCGTGTCCGCCAGTACTACAGCTTTCGATTATATAAACGATTTGCGCCAACAGGCGGGCATGCAGCCCTTCGTTCACAGTACACATTTACAAGAGTCTGCACAGCATCATGCTGATTATCTGGCCATCAATCGTGACTGGGGACATGCACAGTTGCCCGGCAGGCAGGGGTTTAGTGGTGCGGTACCGATGGAGCGTATGTTAAAGGCTGGTTATAACAACCGTCATGGCAGTGAGAATGTTTCCAGTCATCGCGGCAGTGTCTCAGCTAAAAAGTCCGTCGATGGTTTGATGAGTGCCATTTATCATCGCTTTGCCTTCCTGTCTTTCGAGCATGATCAGCTGGGTACTGGTCATGCCTCTGACAAGAACTTTCACTCCTTTGTTTACAACATGGGTAATTCACAAAAGGAACTGATATGTGCAGCGCCGGAAAATGCTGCAACACCGGGGCAGTATCTCTACAAAATCTGCAAGCAGGAACAGAAAAAACTGCGTAAGGAACTCTTCGACGGGGCGCAAAACTCGGTACGTGCAGCTAATGCCGACGTTATCTTGTGGCCCTACGA
>JABDQZ010000246.1 GCA_013041975.1 Gammaproteobacteria bacterium | reverse complement strand
GTCAATCATCTGATTGCATTGACACGTCGAGAAAAACAGCCACTAAGTATTGTGTTTTTCGACATTGATAAATTCAAAAAAATTAATGATGAACAGGGTCACCTAGAGGGTGACAAGGTATTGAAGCGTGTGAGTGAAATGCTCAAAAATGTTTCCAGGGAATCAGATTTACATGGTAGATGGGGAGGTGATGAGTTTGCGATCGCACTTCCTAATACGAATAAAATTCAGGCCCAGGCACTGATAGATCGCTTACAGATAGATTTAGGAAATGTGAAAGTTTCTCCCGGGGTTGTCAGCCTGTTAGACGGCGATGATCTGAAGTCTTTGCTGAATCGAGCGGATAGTGCAATGTATGATGTGAAAATGACCAAGCGATGAAAGCTATTGTTATCAAGGTCATTTAACCCAGCAAATAACTGAAGCTATTCAGCTATTGTCATGCTGATGTAATTGCTGCCTCAATTCATGCAGACGCTTTTTGTATTCATCTGCATCACCATAGTCGACAAAGTTTCCTGCCAGTTGATGAGGTTCAGGTGTACGGCGGCTATGTTTGATCGGGCACCAGTACTGTTCAGTGCGAGCGCCAACTTCACGGGTATATTCAATCAGGCCATTGGCATAGCCGCAGTAGCTGCAATTGATTTTTTCAATGAGGTTCAGGTAAGCCAGGTGCTGTCTGTCAATAACGATATAATCACTGCGTTTGACGCGTTGTATGCCATAAACCCTGAAGCCGATATGCTGATATAGTGTCACCATGATATCGAGCAGTATTAACGGAAAAAACAGGCTGTAGATAACCGGGGCGATAAGGATATGGCCAACTCTTGCACTGGCAAGATATTTGAGGCTTCCAATTTTATAACGACGTTGCAGCTTGCGTACTTCCCGGTCAAAACGGACTTTGCCTCTGATCAGCGTGTATCGAAACTGTTTTCTTTTTTCCTGTAACAGTTTGTCGATTTCTGTTTCAAGTTCTGCCTGCAGTGAATGTAAGCTTTCAAGAATATTGTCGATAGTTGAATCAGGCATATTGAGTGTCTTTATAATGATGGTTGGTTCAGAAATAATAGCCTAATTCCAGTTGCACATAATCATCCTTACGCATGCCATGCAGGGGAGATTTTGATGGTGTGTCGGTAATCGTTCTGCCTTCAAGCATTATTTTCCATGAATCACCGATACGCCGGCTGGCTTCGATGGAAAACATTTTGCTGTGATCGTCTGTATCAATGATAATGCCCGCCAGGGCTTCGCTACTCTGTACGTCATTCATTGCCAGCCGTGCTCCGAGCATCAGGTCCTGGTTAAAAGGAGTAGGGGCGAAGTCTTTGCGGTCATCAAAATGATATTCAGTGATGAGCCCCAGATCGGCATCGCTCTCAAAAATACCAACCAGGGTATATTCAAAGCCGCCTGAGAAAGCGAAATAACGGCCACCATTCTGGCCCTGGCGGCTCAGGGCTTCGAGTTTCCATAACCAGTCTTCAGTGACCAGTTGCAGATCAAGCGAGGTCTGGTCAATGGTCTGGTATAAAGGTATCAGAACTGGCTGGTTTTGCTGGTTTAACCCGACCTGCAAATCAGGATCACGACTGGTGCCGCTAAAATGTGAAATACCGATGTCCCAGTTACCAATCGAATGACTCCAGCGCAGGGCTAAATCGATATGTTTATCTTCACGCGGTGAAGCATAGATTGACCGGTCGGCATCGATCACCGGATTGCTTCGAGGTCTTCCTTCAAAACCGGCAAAGGTTCGTTCCCTGAAACCCGGCAGTATGAACAGATCAAGTGTGCCCCAGTCCTGTATCCAGGCAAAGTTGATCATGGGTTGACCAAGTTTTTCTTCTCCATCCGGACTTTCAACCAGGTCAGTCTGGTTGATGATGTCGACCAGGTGTTGTGACTCGGTAACACCCCAGAAAACCTTGCGTATACCAACCCTTAATTCCCAGTCACGTGCCGCCTTGAGCCATGTCAGTTCCCGGATATCGAAATGACTGCGCTCATCGTCATGTTCATCCCAACGGATAAAGGGTACGAATGTCAGGCTTTGGTAGCGGTTATCCCATTCGTGATAAAACTCGGGCTGGGCTGAAAGCGAAAAAGCGGAGCGATGCTGGCGATGATGCAGTGCATCTTCAAAAAAATAGCGGGCTTCGGCGGTTATGTTGCCAGACCATTCGGCCGCAAAAGCCAACTGATGAGAAATCAGCGTAACCATTACTACCAGGTAGAGATTTATGAACCTGAATGTCACGGGTTATCGGGCCCGTTTGAGTGAGTTTTTATCGAAGTCGCGACTGCTTAAGCCTGTTTTAAATGCATAGTTGTCCCAGTTCAGAGTGGTGGACTTGCCAGTCTGATGGTTGATCATCTCAAAACGGTCTGCCCTGAATATACCCGGCAGGTATTCCTTGTAGTCATGCTGGGTCAGGGTTTTCAGCAGCGAATTCTTGCGGTCATAAAACTCGATTTTCAATGGCCTGAGGTGACCTTTATGTATCCATGAGATTAAACGTGTATAGCCCGAATGTGTATAGGCCGGGTAAGATTCAATGACATAAGTATCCTGACCATCAAGCGATTCATCTTTTAACCATTTATAGCTGTATTTTTCTATCTCCTGTGAGGTGAGGTCTTCATAGGCGAATTCACTGCCCATGAAAGGGCCGGACTTGTTGCGTGAAGATATCCGTTTGACTCTTTTCAGGGCAGGTAGATACAGCCATTGATCATCAGGCTTAAGGGCATGAGTGAAACTTAAAAAGGCCGTGCCTTTTACGTCTGCCGGGGTATCGAAGATACTCATCGACTTGTCACCATCGCCTTCCACTTCCAGTGAGCGTGAGCGAATTTCACGACGTGCTTCATCGCCCTGTTTATTACGCAGGATCATCACCAGGTCAGCAGTCTGGTCGCTCCAGGCGGAGTTCATTTTGTCGCTTTCTGTTGCTATGCGCAGTCCCTTGTCTTCAGCACTTTCAGCCAGCGCCAGGGCAGGCAAGAGTAATAGCAGGCAGCTTGTAATGATTGAACGTAACGGGTATTTCATGATTTTTTTCCTTCAAATTTCATTAACAGCGGTGGTAACAACAGAAAGTCGATCACCAGTGCCGTTGCGATAACAATCGCCGTCAACAGCCCCATGCCGGCATTTAACTGGAAGGCTGAATTGGCGAGTACCATAAAGCCTGCAATCAGTACCAGCGTGGTAATCAGCAAAGCCCGACCTACAGAATGAAAGGCATAACGTACTGCATCGGCAGCATTGCTGTTATGTTCACGCCGTGCCCGCAGGTACTTGCTGAGGAAGTGTACCGTGTCATCGACAACAATACCCAGTGTCATACCGGTAACCACTGACAGGGCAAGACCGACTTCACCGACAAAGATTGCCCAGATACCGAAACCAACCGCAGCCGGAACCAGGTTGGGAACCAGTGATATCACGCCAATTCTCAATGAGCGGAAGGCAATCACAAGAATGGCTGAAATCAGTATGAGGGCAACAGTGGTACCTATGAGCATGCTTTCGATATTACGTTTACCGATATGGGCAAACATGATGGTAGGACTGGCTCCGGCAACTTTCAGTTCAGGTGCGTTTTTTTCAAACCAGTTCAGTACCCGGTTTTCAAAAGCGAGTACATCCTTGGTCGACATGATGCGAAAGGTCACGCTCAAACGAGTTGCCGACTTGTCGACATTGATCTGGTTGTTCAGGTCAAGACCGTAGGGAAGGGACATTTCGTAAAGCAGTAGATACTGGGCTGCCAGATCCTGTTGGCCAGGCAGACGATACCAGTTCGGGTCGTCGCCATGCATGTTTTTGTTCAGACGGGTGAAGACGTCGGTGATGGAATTGACATGTACCACTTCTGTCTGTTGTCGCAGCCAGGAAGCCAGAGCATGGACTTTGGCAAGGTATTCTGGATTGGCAATGCCGTTGGGCTTTCCAGAAGGAATGGAATAGTCGATACGATACAGTCCACCAAGATGCTGATCCAGATAGTCTGCATCGAGACGAAACTCCACCGTCTCATCAAAATAATGTACAAATACATCATTCAGATCATTACGTGGCACCATGGCTATCAGTAGTAATGCGATACCACCCATGCCGATCAGCAATTTTTTGTGATGGGCAATAACCGTTTCTGCCAGTTTGTCGATAAGCCCCTGATCATCATCCTGTTTGAGTTTGCCTGCCCTACCTGGAAACAATGAAACAAAAGCGGGAAGAAAGGTCACCGACAGGAAAAAGGCTGCGATAACACCGAAGGCGACAAAATTTCCCAGGTGTCTGAATGGCGGGGCATCAGAAAAGTTCATGCTCAAAAAGCCAATTGCAGTGGTGATACTGGTTAAAAATACCGGCTGCAGATTGATTCGCAGGCTTTCAGCCATGGCGGATTTTTTGTCCTTGCCAAGTTGTAACTGGTGCTGGTATGAAGAAAGTATATGCACACTGTCGGCAATGGCGATGGTGAGTATCATGGTAGGGGCGGTTGCAGAGGGTGGAGAAATGGGGAAGCCGATAAATCCACCTATGCCCATCGCGGTGAGAATCGAAAGCAGAATAATGAATAATGTAGCGATTGTTCCCGGCAGGGTATGGAACACAGAACGCAGTATTGATCCTATCGATGACAGACCTGATGGTTGCCTGGCCTCAAAACGATTGTTAATACTTAGCAGTACCAGCAGCACTATCAGCATCACCAGAAAACTGAGCGGAACCAGCGAGGCCATGTCTTTTCGAGACATTTCAGAAAAGGCATTGTTCATGAAGACCATGCCATTGAGTCGCACT
The DNA here is from genome assembly GCA_013041975.1 of Gammaproteobacteria bacterium. Lineage (GTDB taxonomy): Bacteria > Pseudomonadota > Gammaproteobacteria > Chromatiales > Chromatiaceae > JABDQZ01. The sequence goes on along the minus strand of JABDQZ010000246.1, from coordinate 19,128 downwards.
TCAAGGTCGGGATACTTTTCTCTTAACTGTTGGGCAAGGTTTCGCGAGAAAGAAACGACCTCGGGTGTTTCTTTCATTTCATCCTTGCCGGGGAACTGGATAGTGACGTTGACGGCACTTACGCTGGCATCTTCCGAGATCAGGCGCTTGTAAAGCAGGGGCTCACTGGTCGCGATTTGCTGAATGGATGTCAGTGATTCGCTATCCAGTGAAAGGCTGTCTTCTACCAGGTCACGCACGATCAGGTCATCTTCTTCGGCTTCGGTATGCTGGAAATTACTGAGCGAATCTACCCTGATGGAGTAGGGGATTTGCCAGGCCTGTTCGGTCAACCACTCGGTGGCATCCAGCGTCTGGCCGGTAAAGACTCCATGGGTTTTGGGTGGAATGATAAAGAGAACGTTATCATCCTTGGTATAGGAGTTCTCGAGATTCTCAAATGCCTTCAGGTAAGGATTGTCTTCACTGAAAAACACACGGTAATTATTGGTAAACTGCAGGTATTGCCCGCCGGATGCTGCCAGAATCACCAGCAGTGGCATCACTATAAGCAGTGGCCAGCGGTAGCGCATGACCCAGTGACCAAACCAGGATTCGAGTTTGTGCATTCCTTTCTCCAGTTTCCTTCAGTTAATTGTTGTCATGGTGATGTAATTTCCACTATTGGGCAAATTTATATTAAACATAATTACTATTACTTTATTGAAAATAGCTTTGCCTGAGTATGGGCTATATTTCATGAAAAAAAGCAAATATCAGCTAGTCTTTAGATGGAGACATAAACTCAGCGGATAGAAACTGACTGTCCCGAGTTGATCATTCTAGAATGCTAATACAAGATAAATAAATTTATGCGTTTTGACCTAGCCAAGCGTCTTGGCCTGATACTTTTTGCTGGTATTGGTGCGATCTTTATTCTGACCGCTGTAACCATCAGTCTGACGATTTCTAAAACCGAATCTGTAAAAAACCATACCCAGGAAGTGCTTGAGAATGAAATTCCTTACGTCATTCATTTGATGGATCTTGAAAGCCAGGTTTATAAATCAGTCAATGCACTGAATGTTTACCTGATTGGCGGTGATATGGGAGATCGTCTTGATTTTCGTCAGGAAATGATAAAGCTCAAGGAAATGATAAACAGTCAGTCGCAACTGGTAGAAGCGGATTACAAGACAACCAGTCTGATGAAAGTGATCTATCATAAGTACAATGCCAAGGCCAAAGAGATTATTGAGATCAAGGCTGATTATCAATTGAATTTTATTGGTATTGTCAAAGCAGCTGAATTATTGAATCCCTTGCATCTGCAGTTTTCAGGGGCCTTGAACAGTCTTATTGATACCCAGATTGAAGAGACCGCAGAAAGTGATCGTAGAGAGGTACTGGACAGGCTTATCAAGATGAAAAATTCATGGAGTAACATGATTCTCACCCTGAGAAGTTTTTTTACCACCAAAAGTGACTTCGACCGGGATAATTTGAATGTTGCCAGGGAAGAAACACAAAGCGCCATGTTCAACCTGCTTCAAATACGTGAACAGCTGGATTTTGATGCGGTATTTGTCGATGAACTGGGCCAGATTTATCGTATCTATATGGAAAACCTGCCTGAAGTGCTTGGCTTATACCAGACGGATAAATGGCGTATGGATTTTTACCTTACCCGTAATGAAATCTATCCTATTACAGACAGCCTCAGACAACTTGTGCGTACGCAGGTGGAAAACCGCCAGTCACTGACTGCCGGTAATTCAGTTAAACTTAATTCTGAACTCGATCAGTTGGGTGACAGGTCGCGCCATATATTGATTGTTGCCTTGTTAATCGGCCTGATGGTTATGTTTTTAGTCATTCGCAGTGTCAAAGCACTGCTGTCTCAATTGGAAACCCAGAGAAACTCGTAGGGCTGTAGTTCAACCGTTGCTCTCGGATTATCAAACTCCTGGGTGCCGATCAGGTCAAACCAACGATTCAGTTCAATCAGGTTGACATCTTTCAACGCCAAAGTCTGGGGCTGGTTACTGATGTTGTATATACAGAAGATGCTCTGTCGACGGTCAATGCTTTGTCGCCAGAAAGCAAACAGATTGTCACCAAGATGCAGGGTGAATTGCGTCGCATTGGGATGAAATGCTTTTTGTTTGCGACGAATCGTAATCAGTTTCTTTAGTTCCGTAAATACCTTATGGTGTAAAGAGTTTTCGTTGCCCAGTTCATTGAGCAGCTCGTGAAAGTCCCATTGATGCCGGTTAATGGCCCTGTTGTGACCTGAGGCTTCCTTGCGTTCATGATCATTGGGTGTGCCCAGCAAACTGTGAATATAAAAGGCAGGAACACCTTCCAGAGCCAGCATAATGGCATGAGCGCAGATGAAGCGTTGAAGTTGAAAGTCATCTTCACCATCGAAAGTACCTTTCAAGGCATCGATCAGACTGATATTCAATTCATAAGGCCTTACCGTGCCATCGGGCATGGTTCGGAATGAAACATCTCCACCGAACTGACGCATCAGGGCTGCGATCTGATCCACTTCCTGTTCATTGAGGATATCCTCGACCGGCCTTAAGCCAATGCCATCATGTGATGCAATGAAATTAAAATAGGCGGTGCCGTTCTGGGCCGGTGGCATACTCATCATCCACTGCTTGAGTAAATCTGACTTGCCATAAAGCAGCGTATAAAGCACCAGCGGTGGTAGCGTAAAGTTGTAGATCCAGTGTGCTTCGTTAGCATTACCAAAATAAGCCAGGTTCTCCCGGTTGGGAATATTGGTCTCGGTGATTATGATAGCCTTCGGATTGATATGCTCGATGACAAGCCTTAGCAGACGGATGATTTCATGGGTTTTGGGAAGATTAATACAGCTGGTACCGATTTCTTTCCACAAAAAGGCAACAGCATCAAGGCGAAACAGTGTAATGCCATGGTCGAGATAGTGTTTGATAATACCGATAATTTCCAGCAATACCTCGGGATTGGAAAAATCCAGGTCGACCTGGTCATGGCTGAAGGTGCACCAGACATGCTTGGTACCATCAAGGGTTTCGGTTTCGCGCAGTAAGTCATTGGTTCGGGGGCGGGTGACGTCACTCAGGTCGGTATCTGGATCACAGGTAATGAAATAGTCTTTTCCGGGTTGTTTTTGCTGTCTGAAGTTTTCAAACCACAGACTGCGGCTTGAGCAGTGATTGATGACCAGGTCAGCCATCAGGTCAAAGTCTGCGGCAATGTTTTCAATATCCTGCCAGTTCCCCAGGCCATGATTTACCTCGACATAATTAATCACGGAAAAACCGTCATCCGAGCTGAAAGGATAAAAGGGCAATATATGTACGGTACTGATCGTTTTGTCCAGTTGCCGCGTAAGAAATTGATGCAGGGTCTTCAGCGGTTTTTCATTGGCTTTGCGGATGCTGTCGCCATAGGTGATAGCAAGTACATCAGATTCATCCCATAAGTTCTTGTGCGCCTCGACCTCAACCGGATTGGTACCAGGCCCCATAATCTGCATGACTTTTTTGGCCAGTTCATGATGGTTATGTTCGGCATAGATTCTCTCCAGATAGTCATGGATACTTGCATAGAGCGCATGAAACTGAGAGGAGGCTCTTTTCATGTTAATTCCTTATGATCCTTTTCTACTGCATCGAGTATCTGTTCAAAAATATCGGGTATTGCACTACATACCCTGCGCCAGCTTGGTATGAACGGTGCCTTGTCAGTGTCTTCCAGAAAGGTCTGGCCTGCATGCTTGATATTTTTGGCAAAAAGCTCAACCATCATTTCTTCTGTATGGGTTTCGTATTCCAGACCATTGAATAAAGCATCATTGCGATAGCTTTCGATCAGGTCGAGTGCAATACGGTAATAAGTCGCCTTGGTGGTACGCAGGCTTTCTGTAGTGAATGTTTTACCATCGGTGGCCAGTTTTTTGAATATGGCCTTGGTGATGTCGATGGACATTTTAGACAGACCCTTTTCCATGTCTTCTTCTGAAACTATCTGGTGCTTGTGATCGTAGTTGTCAGCAATATCAACCTGGCAGATATGACTGTTGGCATAATTCTTTTTCATTTCCATAAGTATGCCAACTTCCAGCCCCCAGTCTGTGGGAATGCGTAAATCCCTGAGTACCGTATGTTTCATCGAAAACTCGCCAGCCAGCGGATAGCGAAAGCTGTCAAGAAAGTCCAGGTATTCATGCGGGCCGTGCTGATAATTCAGTGCACGTACCAGGGGGGTTACCAGCAGGCGGGAAACGCGACCGTTCATCGAGCCATTGGCGACACGTGGATAAAAGCCTTTACAGAAGTCGTAGTTGAAACGTGGATTGGCAACCGGGTACAGCAAACGCGACAGCATACTTCTTTTGTAGGTGGTGATATCACAGTCATGTATGGCAATCGATGTGGTATTGTTTTTTGCCAGCATATACCCCATGCAATACCAGACATTGCGACCTTTACCGCGTTCGGTTGGTGCCAGACCGTGTGCGCGTAATTTTTTGTCAATCTCCATCAGGTTGGGGCCATCATTCCATAACAGGTTATGTTGTTGGGGCAGGCGCGAGAAAAATTCCAGTGCATGTTTGAACTGTTTCCGATCAGCCTGGTCGATGCCTATAACAATCTGGTTGAGATAGTCTGCCTGTTGCAGTTCATCCAGTATCAATGTCAAAGCCGGTCTTTCCAGCTCTGAGTAGAGAGAAGGTAAAATCAGCCCCATAGGCTGGCTGGATGAAAATGAGCAGAGATCTTTTTCGATATCCTCATTGCTGCGGGTGGACATGTTGTGCAGTGTTGTAACACGTCCGTTCTGAAAAAAATCACTCATGATGCATGCTCCTTTTGGATTTTATGCAGGGCATGGTGAATGCCCTCTGACCAGCCATCGGGGGCTGTTGATGTTGTAATATAGGGTGATGACAGTAGAGGTAGTAATGAGCTGTTCCCAGGTGACTTTACGACGACAGGAATGTCGGCCTGTAATAACATGGCGGCATCGTTGGCACTATCTCCAAGCACAATGGTTTTGACCGGAGAGTTGTAACAGGAAACAAGCGTTTCTATGGCCTTGCCCTTGTCACAACGACCTAATACATGCAGGAAGCGACCGCCCTGTAATGTTGTCAGTCCGGTGTCATTGATGCTGCGAATAAAGGATTGATCAAACGTATCACCGTTTTTCATCATCAATGGCTCACTGAATTCACGCTCTATCGCATTAATCGCCTGTGCGTTTGTGAGTCCGGTAAGCCTGCAGGCTTCTTCCGGCGTAATGCTTGACAGTTGTATCAGCCCGGGTGTCTGCTTGAGTATATCTGCCACTTTGCTGTGAATGGATTTAATGGTTTCGCCTGTAATGACTTGCCAGTACTGATCTCTTTGAATGGCTTTTTCCATCGGTTTGTCTGGAAACAGGCTGATCGGGAAAAACACGGCCGAGCCATTTTCAACAATGAACGGTGCGATGATGTTCAATTGCTGTTGCAGTTCGATGGTTTCCTTGTAAGTTTTGCTGGTATTGAAAATAACAGGAATGTTCAGCGTGGCGAGCTGCTTCAGTGTCGGCAGGCAGGATTGATATGAATAATCGTGATGGTTCAGGAATGTTCCATCCAGATCGGTAATCACCAGCCATTGAATGCTATCTGCGGTCATTGCGCTCAATAATTCCAGTGATGTTGTGATGTCTGTCCACTGGTAACAGGTAATCGACTTGTTCTGGAAGCTGTGCAAGCGTATGGCGCGTAATGCGTTCATAGTGCTGTATGAAACGCTTCAGGGCATCGGCGTCCATCAACTGGTGCGAGTGCGCCTGTGTCGATTCTCGCAGTTTTTCTTCCTGCAGCGTTCGCCACTGGTAGATATGATCAAAGTCCGGTGGCTGCAACATAATGCTGACATCGGTCAGGGAAAACAACTGTTGCTGGTAATCCGTTAATTTCAGATTGGCATAGCGGCGCCACTCCGTGTTTGGGTCTTCCTTTTTCTCCAGTTCATTGATGGGTTCAACCAGTTCTTCAGCCGCCTGTGGAGGACTTAACACGCACCAGCCTTCAAACAGAATGAAATCCACAGCTTCAGTTATCGTTTGCCAGCTTTCATTTTTTTCACGATCATCAATGGCCTTGTTGAAAACAGGAATTTGCGTTTTGTTGCCGTTTAACAGGTTACTCAATACAGATTTCATCATATCGATATCATGGGTGCCGGGAACACCACGTGTCATAAAGAGTGGATGAACCTTTTTGGCTAGTTGCTGGCGTTGCGATCGCGTCAGGTAAAAGTCATCAATGGAAAAGGCAGCGGCAGGCTTCGTGCTGAGGGCTTCAAGAATAACCTTGATAAATTGCGTTAACGTCGACTTTCCTGTCCCCTGAGCACCGTTGATACTGATCAATAACGGGCCTTGTTGTTTGGAATTCATCAGTTTGACAGCCAGTGGAAAGTAGATGTTTTCGACAACTTCGATAAAATTTTCTGGCAGGCGAGATACCTTGATCAGGTGTTGGCATTGCTGACTGATGTGGCTCGGGATATTCATTTGTTTAGTCATTCTTCTTCATTGATTGTGCAAGAGCAGTTTTCATACCAGAATCATCAACATGCTACAGTACCTGCATTCTATTGGTGCTTTCCATAAGAAAATTGACGTATCTGCACATTATTGGTGCAACTGGAAGTTTTATAAAGCAATATCGGTGCAAATCAATGCGCTTTACACAAGGTGACACTGAAGAGCCGGAAGAACTGCCAAGGTTGGAGTTTAGGATAATCAGGCCGCTGATGCCGGTCTGGTTATCAGTTAAGAGGCGATTAGGTTTTATTATCAGGCACAACGTCCAGGAAAGCTGTCCATTGGCTAAAATAGTCTTTATCCAATGCGCCAACAGCTGAACGTGGTTTGACGGTAGGCTGGAAAATGGTTTCACCCTCCAGAGTACAGGAATGCCCGCCAGCCTGTCGGAAAATCAGTTCACCTGCGGCGTAGTCCCAGATGTTGGAACGGCCATGTAAATAGACATGAAAACGATTGGCCGCTAGCCAGCACCAGTCCAGTGCTACGGAGCCGAAACTGCGCTGTGAGCTGAAAGGTTGTTGCATGACCAGTTTTTTCGCCAATTCGGTGGGCAGGCGTTTGAAATCAATGACGCCAATGGCCCGGGCCAGTTCAGCGGGCGTATCGGATGGTTTAAGAGGATGGCCGTTGCAGGTGGATGCTGTCGAATCTGTTGCCGCAAAAGCCTCATCACGGTTCGGGTCGTAGACCAGCCCCAGGCGAACATGTCCCTTGTAATATAAGGCGATGGATATTGCGAAGTAGGGGATGCCGGCTGCAAAGTTGCTGGTGCCATCCAGAGGGTCAACGATCCACAGGCCGTTTTCAGCCTGGGCCATATGCTGTTCCTGTTCTTCAGCTGTCATCTCTTCGGCAAGGAACTCGAAATCCGGCCAGCGCTTCTTCAATTCGATGATCAGGGCTTTCTGAGTGGCAAGGTCGGCTTCGGTGACAATGCTTTTGTCGGACTTGTATTGGCGTGATATCTGGCCAAAGTGGGGCATCAACTGTGCTGCAGCAATGTCGCGGACAACGGCAACCAGTTCGTCGATGTCAGGCAGGTTGTACACTGATAACCTCGTTATAATAATTTATAGATCAGGAAGACTTGAAAGCCACAAGGTTATCAGCTTTTGAGTTGCGCTTACCATTATCTTTCAACAATTTGTAGAAAGTATCCGGATCCACAGGCCGACTGAAATAGTAGCCCTGACAGAAGTCACAACCGAGTGCCTGCAGTAATTCATACTGTTTTTTGTTTTCCACACCTTCAGCAACAAGTTTCAGTCCCAGGTCATGTGACATATGTATGATCGCACGGGTAATCGAAATACTGTCCTGGTCATAAGGGATGTCCTTGATAAAACTGCGGTCAATCTTCAGTTGATCTGCATTCAGGCGTTTCAGATAACTCAGGCTGGAGTAGCCGGTTCCAAAGTCATCGATAGAGAGTTTTACACCCAGCTGTTTGACTGCTTTAACCATTAGTATGGTTTTTTCTGTCTCTTTCAGTAGCAGACTTTCGGTGAGTTCGAGATCAAGGGAAGAGCTTGAAACACCATATTTTTTCGTAATTTCTGACACGTCTTTAAGGAAATCCAGCTGGGACAATTGTATGGCGGAAATGTTAACTGCCATGTTCAGGATAAAACCTTGTTGCTGCCAATCAGCCAGTTGTCGGCAGGACTCTTCAAGCGCAAAGTGGCCCAGTTTGAGAATCAATCCCGATTCCTCGGCTATGGGAATAAAGGTTGCCGGACTGATAAACTCACCATTGGGTCTTGCCCATCTCATCAAGGCTTCGGCACCGACAATCTTTCCCGTTTTAAAATCGATCTGGGGCTGGTAATAAAGCAGGAATTCCCTTTGCTGAATGCCGTTTCTCATGTCATTGAGAAGTTTCAGCCGTTGCAACATGTCCGCGTTCATCTCATCACTGAAGAACCTTAAGGTGTTTTTACCCGCATTTTTAGCTGAATACATGGCAGTGTCAGCCTTTCTTAACAGGCCGTCAAAATCTCTGTCATTATCAGGGTAGAGGGCGATACCCATGCTGGCAGATAGCCCCACGACATGTTCACCAAGCTCAAAGCTTTGGCGTAATGCATCAAGAATGTCTTCGCATAGTCGAGAAACTTTCAGACTGTCTGTCAGATCAGTGAGACAGACCAGAAATTCATCACCACTCTGTCGTCCGATAATGTCTGATGCACGCGTGCAGCGTTTCAGTCGCTTTGAGACCTCCTGTAATACGGCATCGCCCACGTTATGGCCGAGAGAATCATTGATGATTTTGAAACCATCCAGATCAATAAAAACCACGGCCAGTTGATGTCTGTTTCGATGGGCCAGTGTGCTGGCCTGTAAAAAGCGCTCTTTGAAAAGCGTGCGATTGGGAAGCCCGGTTAACGCATCATGATGAGCCATGTGTTCAATGCGCAGTTCTGACTCTTTCTGTTCGGTAATATCCTGAACGGTGCCGACTGAAGAAACCGGGTTATCATTTCCATCAAAACGGGTTTCACAATGTTCCTGAAGAAACTTCTTTCTGCCGTCAGGGAGTTTGAATTCGTGAATAAAATGGTATTGATCGTGATCATGGATATGGGCATTAAAAACCTGTTCCACCAGGTCGTCGTCCGTGCTGGAAATCAGTGACAGGTAGTTTTTAAAACTTACGTTAAACTGATCGGGTGAAATCTCTAAAATTTCATAAAGTGTGTCCGACCAGCGCATAACACCACTGTTATGATCAAGTTCCCAGCTTCCCAGCCTGGCAATACGCTGTGCTTCATTCAGCTTGAACTGGCTGCCTCTAAGTTCAGCCGTGCGTTCGGCAACGATATTTTCTGCTTTGCTACGCCGGTTAAGTAGTGTCAAAATATAAACGGCAACCAGTATTGTCAGCAGCGTACCCAGAATCGGTATAAATTTGCTGTTTCCGGCAAGCTGCTCATTAACGTAGGATTGAGTTGGGTGAATTTGCACTTTCCAGTGTTGTCCGGCAAATTCTAAATGACGCTGGTATTCTAAGGCTATCGGAGCAGTCTTGTCAGAATGAATATCGTCGCGATTACCATAACTGACGATCGTTCGTTGTTGGTCTTTATGAGTTTCCAGCAGCTTGATAACAAGGTCTGCTACATTTTTATTGGTTAATGCATCATGCATGACTTTTCTTGCACTCATTCTGCCAACAAGAAACCCTTCAAGAGCGTCATTTTTATCGAACACCGGTAATACCAGTAAAAAACCGGTGGTATCGTTATTCTGGTGAATGAGCGTCAGGCGTTCTGTGGCAATAACACGTCTTTCCTGGATTGCTTTCTGAAAAGAGTTGAACCGACTTTTTTCACTACTGAGATTAAAGCCAAGAGCAGACTTGTTGTTTTCGAATGGCTCAACGAACAGCACTGGAGTGAAGAATTCAGGTTGTTGCTGTCTCTGTGTGTGTGAAGAGCTGCTTCCATGCATCTGAGAAGATTTATTATGCCTCTGAGTATCCTGTCGGTTATGTGAACCATGACCTGACTGTTTGCTGTGTTGATGAAAGTTTTTTATTTTGTACTCAAAGCCCAGTTCATTGCTGGTTTCAAATTCGAAGGAATGGCGATGATGAGGCTTTATAACAGGCGTCCATACAACGGCCAGAAAGCCACCTTCGCGGCTCACCAGGTCTAAGACGAAGGTTTTGAACTCGTTTCGACCCACCTGCTCTGAAGCATCAAAAAAACGACCGATAGAACTGAGTTCTTCTATGCGTAATCTGAAATTATTCTCGATGAAATCCGTGTAGGAATGTGCAGATCTCGAAAAATCATTTGCCAGTAGTTCCCATGAACGCTGCTGGTAACGCTCGTGTGTCACGTAGGTCAGACCCAATCCAATACCGGTTACCAGCAGGAAAATGAGAACAAACTGAAGTTTCATGAAGGAATTTTCCACTTTAGCCGCTAATCTTCATATTTATTAGATTAGCGGCCAAAATTACTGGAGGTTTAAAACTGTAGTAATTAGATGCCTAACCAGACAGCCGGGGGGACAGATTACATTCCCAGAATGTGATAACCGGAATCGACATACAGCACATCACCGGTAATGCCGGAGGCAAGATCAGAACACAGGAAGGCAGCCGCATTGCCGACTTCGTGAATCGTGACATTTCTTCTCAATGGGGTCTTTTTCTCGGCTTCTGCAAGCATGGCCTTGAAGTCATCAATACCGGAAGCAGCCAGCGTACGGATGGGACCGGCAGAAACGGCATTGACGCGGTGACCTTTCGGCCCCATGGAGTCAGCGAGGTAGCGAACATTGGCTTCCAGACTTGCCTTGGCAACGCCCATGACGTTGTAGTTGGGTACGGTACGAACAGCCCCGAGATAGCTCATGGTGAGTAGTGAACCATTACGGCCATCCATCATTTCCTGTCCGGCCTTGGCCAGTGCCGCAAAGCTGTAGGCACTGATGTCGTGGGCAATGGCGAAGCCTTCACGGGTAACGGCGTCGACATAGGGGCCCTGCAACTGTTCGCGAGGCGCAAAGCCGACGGAATGGATGACGGAATCCAGTCCGTCCCAGGTGTTTTTGAGTTCTGAGAAAACGTTATCGATATCATCATCTTTGGCAACATCCAGTGGCAGGACGATGTCAGAGCCGAACTCTGCTGCAAACTTTTCCACACGGCCCTTGAGTTTGTCGGTCTGGTAGGTGAAGGCCAGTTCTGCTCCCTGTTCGTGCATGGCTTTTGCGCAGCCGTAGGCGATGGAGCGGTTGCTGGCAACGCCAACAATCAGGATTTTTTTATCTTGCAGGAATCCCATGGTTTTTCCTCGTATATTTGTTTGGGGATAATTGTGGAAATTTACCACAGGGCTGCTATGGAGCAAAGCTGGTTAGTCTGAGTGGGAAATAGTATTAGAAAAATTCGGACTATTTTCATTGCAAACGTGTTGGTGTCTGGCCTAAAACAGGATAATCTCTGTTTGATAAAAAACCACAAGGATTAAAGAATAAAAACCGCCTCATGCGCTGGCTGCTTATACTGACAATTGCTGTCATGCTTTCTGCTTGCTCGGATGAACCCTGGAATGATCCCTATTCCAAAGCGTTGTCTGGCGGGAAAGTGGTTTACAGTTCCTTTTCTGAACGCCCCAAGCACCTGGATCCGGCACGTTCCTACAGTTCCAATGAATATGCTTTTATTGGGCAGATTTACGAACCGATGCTGCAGTATCATTTTTTGAAACGCCCCTATGAACTGACGACACTGACGGCCGCAAAAATGCCCGAGGTCAGTTATTTCGATGCACAGGGTAACAGGCTTGCGGAAGGTTCGGCTGATATTGCCTATAGTGAATATCGGCTCACGATCAAGCCGGGAATCATGTACCAGCCGCATCCTGCTTTTGCGCGTTTTTCAGCTGATGCCTATGAATATCACCAGTTAAATGAAACCGATTTAATCGATAAGCACACGCTGGCTGACTTTAAGCATCATGCAACGCGCGAGTTGACGGTGGATGACTATATTTACCAGGTCAAGCGACTGGCCGATAGCAAAACCCATTCACCCATTGCAGGCGTGATGGCCGAGTACATTGTGGGCTTTAGTGACTTCCAGGAGAAGATAAAGGAACTGCGATCGAAATCAGCCCCGGCTTTCCTTGATTTACGCGAAATAGACATGGCCGGCTTGAAAAAGACTGATGACCATACCTTTACAATTCGTATCAACAAGACCTATCCGCAGTTCCGTTTCTGGCTGGCTATGCCTTTTTTCGCGCCGATGCCATGGGAAGCTGACAGTTTTTACAGTCAGCCTTTGCTGAAAAAGAAAAATATTACACTCGACTGGTTTCCGATTGGCACCGGGCCGTTCATGTTAAGTGAAAACAATCCCAACCTGCGCATGGTATTGAAAAAAAATCCCCATTTTCATGGTGAAACTTATCCTGTCGAAGGAGATCCTGGTGATGCAGAACAGGGTTTGCTGGAAGATGCCGGGAAGACTTTGCCCTTGATTGACCGGGCGATCTACAGTCTTGAAAAGGAAAATATTCCTTACTGGAACAAGTTTTTACAGGGGTATTACGATACCTCGGGCGTGTCTTCCGACAGTTTCGACCAGGCGATCCAGTTCAATGCGACTGGTGATGCCAATCTGACAGAACAAATGGCAGGCAAGGGGATTGACCTGATGACAGCCGTCACGACTTCTATCTCCTACATGGGATTTAACATGACTGACAAGCTGGTGGGTGGTGACTCTGAACGAGCCCGTCTGTTACGCCGTGCCATTTCCATCGCTATCGATTATGAAGAATACATTTCCATTTTTGCCAACGGCAGGGGAATTGCTGCACAGGGTCCATTACCACCTGGTATCTTTGGCCATAGAGAGGGTGACCATAATCATTACATTTACCACAAACAGCAGAACAGGCTGAAACGCAAATCAGTTGAGCATGCCAAACAGTTGTTAGATGAAGCGGGTTATGAAAATGGACGCGATCCCGAAACCGGTAAACCTCTGGTGTTGTATTTCGATGTGACAGCATCCGGCCCGGATGACAAGGCGAGGCTAAACTGGGTGCGTAAGCAGTTTGAAAAAATAGGCATTCAGCTGGTACTGCGAACAACCGACTACAACCGTTTTCAGGAAAAGATGCGCAAGGGCACAGCACAGATCTTCTGGTGGGGCTGGAATGCTGACTACCCTGATCCGGAAAACTTTTTGTTCCTGCTTTATGGTGAAAACAGCAAGGTAGAGCATGGCGGCGAGAATGCGGCCAACTATGCCAATCCTGAATTCGACAAGCTGTTTGTTCAAATGAAAAACATGCCTAATGGAGAGCAGCGCCAGCAGATCATTAACCAGATGATCGAGATTCTGCGCAAGGACGCGCCATGGATATGGGGGTTTCACCCCAAGGCATTTTCACTCTTTCATCAATGGTATAAAAATGTCAAACCCAATCTGATGGCAAACAATACTTTAAAATATAAACGCGTCGAGGCGGAGATTCGCGCGCAACAACAGCAGCAATGGAACCAGCCTGTTGTTTGGCCTTTATGGTTGATCGGTATTGTGTTGGTACTCAGTATACTGCCCGCCATTCGTATTTATCGTCAGCATGAGCAGAGGCGAGCCAAATGATTGCTTATATAATTCGACGCCTGCTTTACGCCATTCCCATTCTTCTGGGAGTGAATATCTTTACCTTCACATTATTTTTCGTAGTGAATTCGCCAGATGATATGGCACGAATGCACCTGGGGGTAAAACGCGTCACGCCAGAGGCTGTCGAGAGCTGGAAAGCGGAACGTGGATACGAAAAGCCATTGCTGGTGAACGCTGAACAGCAGGGACTGGCAAAATTGACCGATACGATTTTTTTCCAGAAATCGGTGAACCTGTTCGTTTTTAATTTTGGCCAGTCAGATAGTGGTCGCGACATTCTTTACGACATATCCCAGCGAATGTGGCCCAGCCTTGCCATAGCGATACCGGTATTGCTGGTTGGGCTGCTGATTAATATTACGTTTGCTCTGTTAATCGCCTTTTTCCGGGCTACCTATATCGATATCTGGGGCGTGGTGTTATGCGTGATCATGATGTCGATATCGGGGCTGTTTTATATTATCGGTGGTCAGTTTGTTGCCAGTAAGCTACTGCACCTGGTGCCGATATCCGGCTATGAAACCGGCGTTGCCTCGATCAAGTTTTTAATACTGCCGGTGATTATTGGCGTTATCGGCGGTATCGGTGCAGGGACACGCTGGTATCGCACACTGTTTCTTGAAGAAATCAACAAAGACTATGTGCGCACTGCAAGAGCCAAGGGCCTCGCAGAACAGATGATACTGTTCAGACATGTGTTCAAAAATGCATTGATTCCTATTCTGACGGGCGTGGTGGTCATTCTGCCGTTACTGTTTATGGGCAGCCTGATTACAGAATCATTCTTTGGCATTCCCGGTCTTGGCAGTTACACCATTGATGCTATCAATAACCAGGACTTTGCCATTGTCAGGGCCATGGTCTTTCTCGGTTCCGTGCTGTATATCATTGGCCTGATTCTGACAGACATTTCCTATACTTTTGTCGATCCACGGGTGAGGTTGTCCTGATGCCCGAACTTGTTTTCCTGTGGACAGATATCCTGGTGTTTCTTCTCGTCGGGCTGGTGACGGCCTTTATTCTCTATGCCCGCAGGCGTCCACACTTGAGCCGTCCCTGGCGCATGGTATTTTCCAGCAAGATTGGTGTCAGTACGGTTATTGTGTTGCTGTTTTACGTAGTCATCGGCCTGATGGACTCGGTTCATTATCGCCCTGATGCCAATGCCAGTGATGAAAAGTCAGTGGAAATGTTAAGCCTGCTTGACTATGCGCTTTCGGATATGCGTTTGCGCCAGGAAAAAACCTATTCTGCGCCACTGGCTACGCATTTGTATGCCAAAGAAAACATTGAACAGCCTGATGGTTCGACACTCAGGGATTTCCCCAGACTGAAATATGGCGGTGCCCATCTTGATGATCCGCTTAACGATTATTCCCGCGACCTGTTCAAGCAGACCGTAATCGGTATGTCGATCGGTATAGGTATCTGGCTATTGTTATCGGTGATCATCGTTTTATTGCTGTCGCTCAACAATCACCGGTCATTTAACGATCAGCTAAAGGTGGTTGTTTACGGTGATCCTCATATTCCATGGCGAACTGCCTTGTGGACATTGCTGGTGATGTTGCTGCTGCTGGGAACACTGTATAACCTCAGTCAGTATTACCATGTACTGGGTACTGACAAGGTGGGTGAGGATGTATTTTACCAGGCACTGAAAAGTATTCGTACCGGTTTGTTGATCGGGACCCTGACCACGCTGGTGATGCTGCCGGCGGCCATACTGCTGGGCATTATGGCAGGCTACTTCAAGGGCTGGGTAGATGACCTGATTCAATATACCTATACCACATTGAATTCCATTCCCGGAGTGTTGTTGATTGCAGCTGCCATCCTGATGATGCAGATTTACATGAGTAACCATGAAGCAGAGTTTGCGAGCCTGGTAGAACGCGCTGACATGCGCCTGCTGTTTTTATGCATGATACTGGGTGTCACCAGCTGGACGGGGTTGTGCAGACTGTTACGCGGAGAAACACTCAAGCTGAGTGAACTGGATTATGTGCAGGCCTCTACGGCTTTTGGCGTAGGGCATTTCACCATTATTCTCAAACATATCCTGCCCAATGTCGTGCATATCGTTTTAATTACCGTGGTGCTGGATTTCAGTGGCCTGGTGCTGGCCGAGGCTGTACTGTCTTATGTGAATATCGGTGTTGATCCCAGTACCAACAGCTGGGGCAACATGATAAACAGTGCGCGTCTTGAGATGGCGCGTGAGCCTATTGTGTGGTGGTCGCTGGCCGCTTCATTGTTTTTCATGTTCACTCTGGTACTGGCCGCCAACCTGTTTTCTGATGTTGTCAGGGATGCATTTGATCCCAGATTAAGGAGTCAGTCTTGAGTAGTGAAGCAATACTGAAAGTCGATGGTCTGTCTACGCACCTGGGGAATCCGTCTTTGCCGGTTCGTGCCGTCGATGATGTCAGTTTCGAACTGCATCGTGGCAAAACGCTGGCATTGCTGGGTGAATCCGGTTGTGGTAAATCCATGACAGCCTTGTCATTGATGCGCCTGCTTCCCGCCGGCGGCATCATCGCAGCCGGTGATGTTGTTATTGATGAACAGTCAGTACTGGAGCTGACTGAAAGTGAAATGCGCAGTGTACGCGGAGGCAAGATTGGTATGATCTTCCAGGAGCCGATGACATCACTCAACCCGGTGATGACAGTCGGCCAGCAGATTATTGAATCCATTCGATTACACGATGCGGATTTCATAGGCAGCAAACAGTTACAGCAGCGTGCAGTTGCATTGCTGGATGATGTCGGTATACCTGATCCACAAAGACGTTTCTCCGAATTTCCACATCAGCTGTCAGGCGGCATGAAACAGCGTGTCATGATTGCCATTGCACTGGCAGGCAAACCGGAAGTCTTGATTGCTGATGAACCTACCACGGCTCTTGATGTGACAATACAGGCACAGGTACTGGATTTATTGCGTGAACTGCAACGCAAGAACGGTATGTCTATCCTGTTGATTACGCATGATCTGGGCGTTGTGGCCGAAATGGCCGATGAAGTGGCGGTGATGTATGCCGGGCAGGTTATTGAAAGGTCGGATGTAACCACCTTCTTTACGGCTCCGCGTCATCCTTACAGTCAGAAACTGTTTGATTCATTACCGTCCAGGCACAAGCGAGGTGCGCAGCTGGCAATGATTGAAGGACAGGTGCCGCCACTGACGACAAAGTTTAAGCGCTGTCGTTTTATCGATCGCTGTGAACAGAAAAATGAAGCCTGTGAGCATCGTCTTCCACCGTGGCAGGGTGACGAACTGCAAGGTTATCGTTGTGTGCTCAGTGACCCAACTGCAAGCAAGCATGCTGCATCGCATACTCCTCAGACTGATACGAAATCAACACAGGCAGACTCCAGGCAAGACAGTTATCTGAAACTGGATAATCTTAAGGTTCATTTTCCCATCAAAAAGGGTGTGTTGAAGCGTACCGTTGGTCATGTCAGGGCTGTAGATGGTGTCGATCTCGAAATACCACGTGGTAAAACCCTGGCGTTGGTAGGAGAGTCGGGTTGTGGCAAGACCACAGCTGGCAAGGCATTGTTACAACTTATTCGTCCAACTGATGGCGCAGTGCTTTATGATGGTACGGACTTAACCACGCTCTCCAATAAACAGTTGCGTTCCAAACGCAGTGACCTGCAGATCATATTCCAGGATCCGGTTTCCAGCATGAATCCGCGCATGCTGGTGGAAGATATTATTGCAGAAGGCCTGGTTGCACAGAACATAGGTGCCAATCGCAAGGAGCGCAGCCAAATCGTTGCGGACTTGCTTGAAAAGGTCGGTTTGCCCGCCAATTCAGCAATGCGTTATCCACATGAGTTTTCTGGTGGCCAACGCCAGCGTATCTGTATTGCACGCGCTCTGGCAGTCAATCCCGATGTTATTGTCTGTGATGAACCTACCAGTGCGCTCGATGTATCAGTACAGGCACAGATACTGAATCTTTTAAAGCAACTGCAGGATACCTTGCAGCTGTCTTACCTGTTCATTACACATGATATATCCGTTGTGTCCTACCTGGCTCATGAAGTGGCCGTGATGTATCTTGGCAAAATTGTAGAGCAGGGTACCATGGAAGAAATATTCGATAATCCATCACACCCTTATACCCGTTCCCTGTTGGAAGCTGTACCGGTACCCGATCCCAATGCCAAAGGTGAACGTACAGCCTTGCAGGGAGATATGCCTTCTCCGGCCAACCCACCACCAGGCTGTCACTTTCATCCACGCTGCCCGCTGGCTGATGAGAGTTGTAAAAAGGCATACCCGCAAGAAGTTACTCTATCTGATACTCACCGCGTCTTCTGCCTGAAGGTAACGTCATAATACCCTCAACCACCTTAACCCTCTCTACTGATTCAGGATGAAAGGTAAAACGCTACGCCAAGCTCCGCTGCTTGGAAAATCATTTTCATCATTGGCGGCAGTGCCTGCTTCAAATTCCTCTAGATTGCTAAACCCATCGCCATCCTTATCAAGAAATGCATCATTGTTCAGCGGATCAAGTGCATTAGCAACTTCATAGCCATCACTCATGGCATCATTATCGGAATCAACTAATGTTGGGCTAGTACCGTGAATATTAATTTCATCGTCATCTGAAAGACCATCGTTATCATCATCAATATCGATACTGTTGTCTGTTCCATCTTTATCAGTATCAGTAATGGTTGTTTGCAGACTGGCGATGTTTTCATGTTTCAGGTTTTGTTGTTGATACATGGCCAGAAAACTATTAACTTCCTGCAGATGGTTATCTTGATACAGGTCCTGAATAAATCCATGCATGATAGTCTGATAATTAAGTGCGACATTAACCGTCAATTCTTCATCAGCTGAAACAGGGAATCGATAAATTACTTCATCGCTGCCCAGGTTGAAATTATCATCATGGTTGGCATCACCATAGACCGCAACCTTTGCTGGAACCGATATTTTGTCAAACCCCTTTGGCGTCAAACGATTGTCCTTAAGGTACTTCGCAGCACGAAGTAAGGTGTAAGTGGTAGCATTATCCGTGTTTCCCATCATCGCTTCGTAAATCTGCACCTGGCTGGAGCTGCTGATCAAGTCATGGTGTGGTTCGATCTGCGACTGGTCGCGATCGTTATCGGCTTCAGCTATAGAACCATCGGCATTGAGAGCACCGGATTCGAAAATAATATCACTACTACTATCGATCACCTTGAAGTTTAGCCACATACGACGCGAAGGATAGGAAGTCGGGGTCTTGTGGCCGGAGTTGTTTGTCAACTTCAGCTTTACCTCGAGGATGCCATCAGTGACATTGGCGGAAAGAATTTCCAGTGTTACAGAGTCCTGCAACAGGGCACGGGAGCGAGAAATACTCGTGT
>JABDQZ010000238.1 GCA_013041975.1 Gammaproteobacteria bacterium | reverse complement strand
AAACAGTGCATTGAAATCCACATGGAATAGAAAATCGAGACCTTTACCAAAAGCGCCTGTGTTAAGGGCATACCCAACCATAATCAGCAACAGCACCAATAGCGCTGGCATCAGGAAAGTCACGGCTTTTTCGAGCCCGCCACGTACACCCCTTGCAACAACAAACATGGTCATAATCAGGAAAATCGTATGCCAGGCAATCAGGCCCTCAGCATTACCCACCATTCCTCCAAAAACGGCGCCAATTGACTCTGCGTCACTGCCGGAAAATACACCGGATGCCGCTTTGAAAACATAGCTCATGGCCCAACCAGCAATGACAGAGTAGTAAGACAGGATCAGGAAACCGGCTAGGACACCGCCCCAGCCAAGCAGAATCCATGCTTTTGGCCTTTGTTCCTCTTCGACCAGGTCGGTCATGGTATTAATTGGGCTTTTTCTACCACGACGTCCAAGAGCAATTTCGGCCATCATGATGGGAATACCGATCAGCGCAATACAAAGCAGATAAAACAGTACGAAAGCACCACCACCATTTTCTCCCGTGATGTAGGGAAACTTCCAGATATTACCCAATCCAACCGCTGAACCGGTTGCTGCCAGCACGAAGACCAGGCGCGATGACCATTGGCCGTGAATCGATTTCTTGTCACTCATGATACAGTTCTCTGTTTTCTGCTTATTCGTTTCATGTGCATTTCATTATACAATTGCCGACATGGCAAAGAAACCGAAGAAAAAACCTAAAGCGCCCAGCTCAACCATTGCTCTTAACAAGCAGGTACGGCATGAATATTTTATTGAAGATAAATATGAAGCCGGCCTTGTACTTGAAGGCTGGGAAGCCAAAAGCCTGCGTGATAATCGTGTGCAACTGAAGGAGTCCTATGTGGTCATCCAGAAAGGAGAAGCATTCCTGTTCGGCTGCCATATCACGCCCCTTGCTTCGGCTTCCACACATGTCAAATCGGACCCGACGCGCACACGAAAAATCCTTTTACATCGTGAAGAGCTCAATAAGCTGATCGGCCTGGTGGAACGTAAAGGCTATGCGCTTGTCCCGGTTGCACTTTACTGGAAAAAAGGCCGGGCCAAGCTTGAAATCGGGCTTGCCAAAGGCAAAAAACTACACGATAAACGGGCAACCGAAAAAGACCGCGACTGGAAGCGGGAAAAAGAGAGAATTTTCAAAAAGGGCTGATCATCGAGTATTTATCTGACATAGATCATCGAAAAGCAGTACGAACCATTCGATAATAGCGTTTTTATGTCTTAATCCCATAACGGAGCAATTCATGACTGAAGAAAATGGCGCCACCGAAAAATTGAGCTATGAAGAATTACAAGCTGAAAATGAAGCTCTGAAAGCCAGTTATCAAAAAGCCAAAAAAGCCTTCAAGCGACGCAAGTTCGAACAGTCTCTCAAACCGTATCAAGCTGAGTTGTTGGCATTACAAAGCTATCTGGAAGAAACCAAACGTCGCATGGTCATTCTGTTTGAAGGCCGTGATGCTTCCGGCAAAGGCGGCACGATTCGCCGTGTCACACGCTACATGAATGAAAAACATTACCGTGTCGTTGCACTTGGCAAGCCCACCGAAGAACAGAAAACCCAGTGGTTTTTCCAGAAATATGTAGCCCAGCTGCCACGTGGTGGTGAAATCGTTCTGTTTGACCGCAGCTGGTATAACCGTGCTGTAGTTGAACCTGTATTCGGTTTTTGTACCCCCGAAGAATATAAAAATTTCATGCGTGGCGTAACCGGTTTCGAAAAAGACATGGTTCGCCAGGGCACCATCCTGGTAAAACTGTATTTCAGTGTTTCCAAGGAAGAACAGGCAAGCCGCTTCGAACGTCGCAAAACTGACCCACTGCGCCAATGGAAACTGTCAGAAATTGATGTCCAGGCACAGGAACGCTGGGATGACTTTACCAACCAGAAGTATGAAATGCTGAAAAATACCCATACCAGTCATGCGCCATGGACGGTGATTCGTTCCAATGACAAACACCAGGCCAGGCTCAATGCCATGAAAACCATACTGAACGCTGTGCCTTATGACAGGCATGACCCCAGCCTGGATTTCGTGCCTGATCCCGAAGTTGTAATTTCAGGGGCACGTGAAGTTGAAAACATGGAAGCTGAGCGCTTGAGAAGTGGTAAGTTTGCCGGGTAAATAGCTTGTTCGGGAACTAATCCCCTTTTACAATATCCAATCAATACCCGGGGGCGACACGGCATTCGACGTGGATTACAAAACCTGAGGTGCATGTCGAGGAACAGATTACCTCGTAAATCCAGCTGTAAACTTATAGTTGCCAACGACGACAACTACGCACTCGCTGCTTAATACCCAGTAGGGTGCCGTCTGAGCGGAGCCGTGCTTATGCGTCCGTAGCTCTTTGAGCCCATCAGGCGTCGATTCTCATGAGATCGCGTTGCGGTTTGTTCAGGGCCAATGCGTTAAAACTTTACTGAAATCGCTGTTTGTAGGCCCTGTCGGTCGGGTTGCAGGCAGTTAAATTTAATAGATTGACTAAACATGTAGGACCAAAGGCAGAGGATTTGCGGACGCGGGTTCAACTCCCGCCGCCTCCACCAATAATAGAGACTAAGCAACTGATTTTGCTTAGTCTTTTTTTTATCCTGTTGTTTAGGGAGACCCTAAAGGCAACCCCTATGCCAAAATAAAACCCGCCAGTGCGAAACATAGCGGGTCTTCATGTATATATAGTTTTACAGCTTACACAGTGTGACCTGTGCGCTCCTTGATCTCTCTACCCTGCTCCGGTGTAACTTGCTGATAATTTAATGCTGCCAGACCCGGCAAAAGCGGTCATTTGTCCTCAGTCTGCGAATGACTCCAACCACTGACAAGCGGACCAATTAGAAATGCTTAATGGGTTTTAAAGTAAACTTAAGCTGCTAGATAAATAGTACAGCTGCAAAGATAACTAAAGTTGTGAATACAGTTCTATTCTGTTTAAGGTTTTTGCTTACGTTTTTAATTTCAGAAGCAGATGCTTTGGTTTGATCTAAGCTGATTTTTTGTCGTATTACACGATATCGCCTGATGTTTCCCCAAATAACCAGATATGCCCTGGTCATACACAATTCACCATCAAGAGAATCCACTAATACAATATCTCTGGGAGAGCTAGGACAGGTTGATGACTGATTATGTTGTATCCAGGTAATTTCACGGCAATTGTCCACAAAACAATTATGCTGATGAATATAGCCACCCCGGTCATCATAGATTAGACCTGTGCCTTTATCATGTCGGACAAAATAATTGTGATTCGTGATGGGTACACCCCGTTCAATATTCTCCCAATTGACAGTTTTATCACTCATGCCGCTCAATATGTCTAGTCTACACCTAAATATCCAAAGCAAAGTTCATGCCTAATATATAAATCAGCAATTTAGGAGCGCTTTTTTAATTATTTGTAAATAATTCTGACACTTTTGCAGGTAGTCAAGCTGTTGCTAAAAATGAAGCATTAAGAATAGGTGAAACAGGGTTACCGCTCGCTTTTCAAACCCGATAATGCTCTGATTCAAATTCGTTGTACTTAGAGCCGCGCATAAACCATGCGATCATTTCAGATGCCTGTCTTAAATGTAATTTCCTGGTAAATTTTGATGAGTACGTGAACATTGCCTTCTTCCTGATGATTACTGGTACCTGAATTATCAACTTTTTATGAATTGGAAACGTGAGATAAGTCCCAATTTAAAATTGAATTAAGGCTCATATTTTGTCCGTGGATCAGTGCTAAACTTAGCTAAGGAAAGATATTTCTTCCAAAGGTAAATATTAATGAAAAGACTTCTATTTCTGGTATTTTTCGTATTTTTTTCATCTTCTCTATTGGCAGAGTCAGAGCACCCTTGGTGGCGGGTGTGGGAAACTGTTGATGAATCGACTGGAGTTTCTGATCGGTTATTTACATCGGAAGAAAAAAAGGTTTTGCGAGATTATCTTCGAAGCCAAAAGCTAAGTGAAGAAGATAATAGTGTTCGTGATTACAAACACAAGGATAGGAAGCACAAGAAAGACAAAGGTCATAACGGAAATAAGAAAAAGTCATTACCACCTGGGCTACAAAAGAAAGTTGATCGTGGTGGACAGTTACCACCTGGTTGGCAAACGAAAGTAGCACGTGGTGAAGTGCTAGATGGAGATCTGTATGAAGTTTCGGACGATCTACCGCCGGGTATTTCACGTCAAATAGAAAACATTGAAGGAACTTCTGTACGTCAAGTCGAAGACAGAGTTGTCAGGATTCTTGATTCGACGGGTGAGATATTGGATGTTCTCTTAGGAAGATAGCTGATTTAAGCGGACTTTTTATCCCAACTATTGGATGGATGAAAGCACCACAACTCAGCCAGTCATATCCTTTGGCTGAATGACTTATTCCTGAAAGCGGCCGTTCGTGAGGCAGTTGTGACTGACTCCAACGCTGAATAGCAGAAGTTCAGAATCAAATTCTACGGACTGGAAACGGCTAAGGGTAGACAACATTTGCTCTGAGAAGCACTGAAAGTATCTAATATAATTGCTTCTCAAAATGCGGAAGAACAACACTCAGTTCTTCTATTCATAATTTCTCTGATAACTTTCAAACCGACGATCTATTTCATTCATCCTCCAACAGGATAAGTTGGCATTTTTGTATAAAAAGTTCATAAATGTGTAATTAGTTATTTTTTCATCCATTAATTCTATTTATGCACATAAATACCACATTAATTGAATAAGTTATCGTACAACAAATACCCTTGATTAGACAAAATTGTACAACTATTGTTTATCTTGAGTGTAAGTTCTATCTCATTAATGCTATATCACAATTTCGAGGAGACGATTATGAAACGCACATTACGTGCTTCTACTTTATCACTGACCATGATTTACGCTATCAGGGGACTACTATGAACGTTAGTAACGAAATTCTGTTAGAAGAGCTTGAAGCAGTTAAACATTACATTGAAATCACAAATGACAAAATTGACCATGATGCGACACGTGACAAAATCGTTGCTATTTTAAATGAGCGTATCAATGAACTTGAAAAAGAAGTCGATGCAACTATTTCAGCACAGGAATTAGGCGCTGATATGATGATGGATGTAGCATAAAGAGGAAACACAATTAAGGGGCTTTTCAGACACATCAACTGCTGCTACGACTCATGCGAAAAAAATGAATTGCTATTGCAGGCAAACTACTCTCAACCAGAGTATTATGCAAAAGCCCCTCGTTGATGTATTCCTCGATTTCCTTTTAAATAATTCAGAAAATTTAAATAAACCCAGACTTTAACCAGGTAAATAATTGAGAATCTAATTACATAGAATGTTACCGATCTTTTCTAAAATGATAGTGAGAACACTTTTTTTAATCTTCCTGCTTTTGCATCTGAGCGCCTGCAGTTCCACCAGTTTTTTCTTTCACAATCTGTCGTTCTTCACAACCATGCGGCTAGATTCAATGTTTGATCTATCAAGCAACCAGGAAGCAATCGTCAAACAAAGTACTGACGACTTAAAAAACTGGCTTAAAAACGAGGCTGCACACAAATCATTGAAGCATTTGGAAAATGCCAAAAACCTTTGGCAGAATGACCGATACAATGACGCTTTCGAATACGTCGATAAAAACAGTGAAGATTTAATCGCTGAATTCCTGCAAGCTGTATCACCTAAAATGACCACGTTCCTGCTCACCCTGGACGAAGACAACGCAGAACACTACCGAGAATATATCCGTGAAAATTCAAACGAATGGTTTAAATATGCCAACAGCGAGGACAGTAAAGATGACTCGCGTATTGAACAACTCGAAAAATGGTTTGGTGAATTAACCTCGGATCAAACAACAAAAGCTAAAGCTATTGTCTATCTGCTGCCGAATGAGCAACAAATCAGAATAGACAACACAAACCATTGGGTTAACCATGCGCTTGAGGCATCTTTGAGTCGTGATCAAGCCAAATTAGAAACATGGTTGCTAGACCCATCGATCTGGTGGCTGGAAGATTACAAAACAGTAAGACAATCCAATCGTCAGCAAACCATAGAGTTAGTTATGATGATGAGCAAAACAATGAATGAAAAACAAAAAGAGTCTGTACTTGAAAGGATTGATGACTGGATCAACAAAATTCAA
>JABDQZ010000019.1 GCA_013041975.1 Gammaproteobacteria bacterium | reverse complement strand
GGTTCAATGCATGCACAGAGTACCGCATTGAAAGACCCTATTCATGCAACCTTCTATAAAAAAGTTGTTGGTGACCCCACCAAAGAAGGCGTCAAGCACAAGGCATCAGGTAAATTCCCGGTCTGTCTGCAGTGTCATGCGCCAAATGCAGCACGCGATAAAACCACCAAACTGGATGCCAAACCAGCCTACAGTGAAGGTGTAAACTGCGTAGCTTGCCATCTGCTGACAAGCTATAAAGGTATTGAAAAGCCCGATGGTAAATTGCGTCTGGGTATGATGTCCTATGAAGCATCCAGTGATACCTTGCAGGGACCAGGTCACAATTCCAACAATGCACTGTCGGCCATGAAGGACAGCGGCGCCAGTGATGATCCATTTGGTGCGGGCAGTCTGGAAAGCGAAAAGAAACCCAATCCACACCTCGGTGAAGCAGTAGAACTGGATGGAAAGACAGTTCGTTCTTTACCCATGCAATCCAATGCACTGCAATTGAAGACATCTGATGCCTGCATGGGATGTCATGACAAACGTAATAACCCTCACGGTGTACCATTGTGTGCTACTGGTAATGAAATCAAGGCCAGCCAATCGAATGTGAGTTGCCTGTCCTGCCATATGCCAATCAATGACGGCCTGGCCGATCATTCCATGGGTGGTGGACACAGCCTGCCTATGCTGCAGCGTTCAGTGACTTTTGATGTGCGTGCCAATAAAAAAGGCGATTCGCTGGATACCCAGGTCACCATGATCAACCAGCAACCTCACAGTTTGCCTACCGGTGCGCCGTTCCGTAACATTTACATGAAACTGGTTGCCTACAATAGCAAAGGCGAAAAGGTCTGGGAAAATGCCAAAGGCCATCCTGCCAAGGAAGATCCACAGGCATTTCTGGTTTACACACTGGCGGATGATGAAGGCAAGCCTGCTTCTCCACCTGTTGCGAAAAAACCCGGTAAAAACACCCAGTTGAAACCACATGAAAAGAGAGTGTTGAATTACACTATTCCTGCCAAGGATGTTGCACTGGTTCGTGGCGAGTTGCACTACAACCTGTTGTGGCCTGGTCTGGTGAAGAAATTCAAACATCTTCCAAAAGACCTGACAGCACCAACTCTGATTGCGTCATCTGAGTATAAAGTGAAGTAATATCCATCCAATACTGACTGGCACATTAGTGCTAGTCAGTTTTCTTTTGGTAAGTAGGTATGAAATTTCCAATAAACAGATTCCGGCAAGTGTCGGTTTCGTTATTATTGAGTTTTACACTGGTTTTTCCTGCCATTTTGCTAGCGGCTGTAGAAAAAGCGGATAATGGCCTTATTTCTTCCACTGCCGATCACAGCCAATTTAAAGAGTTGCAGGAACCCTTCAAAATAGGACCTGATGTGACTGAGGCCTGCCTGAAGTGTCATACAGAGGCATCTAAACAGTTGCACCAGACCAAGCACTGGAACTGGAAATTCACCAACCCGGAAACGGGCCAGACAGTGGGTAAGACTGAGGTAATCAACAACTTCTGTCTGGCTGTTGAAACAAATTATCCACGTTGTACCAGTTGCCACATTGGCTATGGCTGGAAAGATGCCAGCTTTGATTTTACTTCAGAAAAAAATGTTGATTGTCTTGTCTGTCATGACACAACCGGTAGTTACAAGAAATATCCGGCAGGTGCGGGGCATCCAGCCTACAAAGACAAGCCCTTTCCTCCAAAAGGTGGAAAAAAGATTTTCAAAGCCGTTGATCTAAACAAAGTGGCTCAGAATGTGGGTAAAACCACCCGTGCCACCTGTGGTGCCTGTCATTTTTACGGAGGCGGGGGTGACGGTGTAAAACATGGTGATCTTGATTCATCCATGACCAATCCGGATAGCAAACTTGATGTGCATATGGGGACAGACGGATTGAATTTTGTTTGTGCTGACTGTCATACCACGGATGGTCATGAAACCCAGGGCAGTCGTTACAACCCGGTCGCCAAGGATAAGCATGGCATTGATGTCATCGGCCGTGATGACAAGAGCCGGGCAACCTGTGAATCCTGTCATGGTTTAGAGCCTCATCCCGAAACGGTTAATAACAAGCTCAATGAACACACTGACAGAGTTGCCTGTCAGACCTGTCACATTCCAACCTTTGCCCGAGGAGGCAAGCCTTCAAAGATGTGGTGGGACTGGTCGACAGCAGGGCGTAAAACTCCTGATGGTAAACCCATCAAGGAAAAAGATAAAAATGGCTATGTGACTTACGTTACCAAGAAAGGTCATTTTCGCTGGGGTGAGAACCTTGAACCGGAATATCGCTGGTTATCCGGCAATATCCGTTTCCGTAGCGTTGGTGAAAAAATTGACCCAACCCAGGTTGTCAGTCTGAATGTTTTTGATGGTAGCTACGACGATATGGATGCACGTATCTGGCCGTTTAAGGTAATGCGCGGTAAACAGGCTTATGACAAGGTCAATAACACCATGGCAATCGCGCATCTGTTCGGTAAGGATAAGGATGCCTACTGGAAAAGTTACAGCTGGAGCAAATCCCTGGCCAATGCGATGAAGGCGGCTGGTGAAGAGTTTAGTGGTGAATATGATTTTATGGAAACCGAAATGTACTGGCCACTGGCCCACATGGTTGCACCAAAAGAAGAATCACTGCAATGTGAAGAATGTCATAGCAAAGATGGACGCCTGGCAAACCTGACAGACTTTTATCTGCCAGGGCGCGATAATAACGGCATGCTGGATATCATAGGCTGGCTGGCTGTAGCCGGTACTTTGGGCGGTGTGTCCCTGCATGGATTCGTGCGTATTCTTGCCGGCAGAAGGAGAAAAAACTCATGAGCAAGGTCAAGTATTACAGTGGATTTGAGCGTTTCTGGCACTGGACGCAAGCCTTATTGATTATCAGTTTGCTGGTAACAGGCTTTGAAATACATGGCTCGATTGAGCTGTTTGGTTTTACCAAGGCTGTTGATTACCACATCATTCTGGCCTGGTCATTGATTGTACTTTGGGTATTTGCCATCTTCTGGCATCTGACAACCGGTGAATGGAGACAGTATATCCCTGCAGCTCCAAACCGTATTTTCGCGATGATGAAATATTACGCCATTGATATTTTCATGGGTGGAGGTCATCCATTCCATAAATCGCGTAAAGAAAAACTCAATCCATTGCAACGCATGGCCTACCTCAGTATGCACCTGGTGATTGCTCCGGCATTGTGGATCAGTGGCTGGCTCTATTTGTTCTATTCTGATCTCGAGGTGGTCGGTCTTGAAGGATTAGGGCTAATGGGTATCGCCCTGGCTCATACAGCAGCAGCATTTGCAGTATTGGCATTTCTGGTTGCGCATCTTTATCTGGCATTGACCATGTCCAAAAATATGGCAGATCTTAAAGCCATGCTAACTGGATACGAAGAAGAAAATAACGACTGATGAAAATAACGACAATTATTGTTTTTTTATTGTTCCTGATCATTCAGCCCCTCTATGCGGCCAAGGTAAAGGTCGACCCTTCAGAGTTCGGGGTTGAAGGTGGCAACGCTTGCGTAGATTGCCATTTTAAAACTTCTGCAGGCCTGGCCGAGCAATGGAAGAAGAGCAAGCATGGACAACTGGGCATGAACTGCCTCGACTGCCATCAGGCACAAACTGAAGATAATGATGCCATTGAGCATGAAGGCTTTACTATCGCTGCCATTGTATCGCCCAAGGACTGTGGTCGCTGCCACGTCACGGAATACCAACAAAACAGCAGTTCTGTACACGCCAATGCTGTCAGCCTGATATCCAAACGTTTGCCAGCCATGGCGCAAAACCTGGGCGGGAAAGCAATCGTTGCAGCCGGTTGTGACCAGTGTCATGGTTCGGTTGTCAAGGTAAAGGGGGATGGTACCCTGGATAATGCAACCTGGCCTAACTCAGGGATTGGCCGCGTCAATCCGGATGGTTCCAAGGGTTCCTGCAGCTCCTGTCATGGTCGTCATGAATTTTCCAAGGCTCAGGCACGTGATCCTTCTTCCTGCATGCGCTGTCATTCCGGTCCGGACTCACCTGATAGGGCAATCTTTGAAGCCTCCAAACACGGCATGGCTTTTTTCGCCAATAGAGACAATATGAATCTGGATTCTGATTCATGGGTGGCTGGTAAGGATTACACCAGTGGCCCCACTTGCGTTACCTGTCATATGGGAGCTGCCGGTAAATTGCCAGCTAATCATGATGTGGGTTTACGAAATTCGTGGAATCTGAATACGGTAGTTTCGGAACGTCAGCAGCTGGTTATTTTTGAAGATGGAGACAAGATGGACCTGCCTGAGTCGCAAGATGCTCCAGATCCTGGCACCGAGACAACCAAGATTGATGGTACGCCAGGTATTGTCAAAATGGTCATACCACCTGAACGTCGCCGTAAGGCAATGAGTGTAGTCTGCCTGGAATGCCATGGTAAAAACTTTGTCAGCAGTTTCATGGAACAATTTGACTCAGTCGTTGAATTATACAATGAAAAATTCGGCAGGCCAGCACAGGCCATCATGGAAGCGTTATACGATAAAGCGTTATTAACACCAACACCATTTGATGAGCCGATTGAATTTTCCTACTGGGAGCTCTGGCATGACGAGGGAACGCGTGCCCGCCATGGAGCCGCAATGGCCAGCCCCAATCATACCTGGTGGGAAGGCATGTACCTTGTCGGGCGTAATTTTTATTCCAAGTTTCTTCCGCAGGTCAGGGAAGTTGCAGGCAAAGAGGCAGAAGCACTGATCCAGAAACATGTTAAGGCTGATAAAGAAAATCATGGCTGGCTGGATCAACCCAATAAATTAAGCCCGATACTCGGATATGGCAATAGCAAACCGGGCGGTGAATAAATGCGTTGGCCTGCTTTTCTTAACCTGAAAACGATCGGTTTGCTATTGTCCGGAGGTATAGCCGGCGCAGTCTTTATTCTGGTGTTAATCGAATTCGATCATGTCACCAGTACAGAAGAATTTTGTACCGGTTGTCACTCGATGACGATTGTTGCCGAGCCCTACCGCCAATCCAGTCATTACAATCCAACCTCAGGTGTGCGTGCTTCCTGTGGAGACTGCCACGTATCCAGGGGAGTGATTTCTGCTACCTGGGATCACATCAAGGGTACTAAAGATTTGTTTGCCCAGCTTTTTGGCGCCGATTACGATAATCCTATTGTCAACCTGGTCCATCTGCCAGATGGGGCGTTTCATGCCAGAGAATGGTTCAGAGAGCGTCAGTCAGATACCTGTGCGCGCTGCCATGTTCTGGATGCTATCAAGGGAACACGCGCTGATACGTTGAAAGTACATCAGGAAGAATCAGAGGGAAAAAGCTGCATCGATTGTCATATCAATCTAGTGCATCGCAAGGTGCCAGGGCAAAAGGTTTTCAAGCGTGATGCCTGGAACCGCATGGTTGAAGAAGAGTTTGGCCTGGAAGAGGGTATGGCGGAAAAGATCCGCCAGGGTTTGGTTAAGGCTCCCCAACCTTAAGCTTATGGAAAAAAGTTGGATATGATCTGACGCTTAGGGACTTTTATAATGGCTATTGACTATTATGCACTGATCTCTATTGGAGCAACTTTCTGAAACGTGCTGCCGTCTTCCCCTGACCAGATGAATTTGAACATCCCGCTCTCATTTACCCTCACATGAAACGACAGGTAAGGGTCCGAGGCTGTGCCAGACTCCAACTCCGCGCGAAACACCTCACGACCGTTGAACTGGCAGACAAATTGTCCTATCAGTGCCTTGATTACTTTTTGACCGTCCGGGTTCTGCCGCCATCCGGATT
>JABDQZ010000234.1 GCA_013041975.1 Gammaproteobacteria bacterium | reverse complement strand
CAACTGGGCTGTTGGTCGGTGATGTACAGGGCATGAGACACTTTTCTGATGACCAGAGTATTGCTTCAGCAAGAATAGAAGGTGTCATCGGCCATTTTATTCAGGCTGCTTATGAAAATGATGATGGCATCTGGCCGGTATTAAGTATGGATAGCCTGGCGAATGACGAAAAATTCAGGATGGCAGCAGCATGAAGAAATTAAAAGTTAATTACAATTTGAGTGTACGTGAAGGGGACTCATGATGTTCGGCTCGAAAAATCAAGATGGATCATCAAAAAATACCGTGCTGTTTGGCGCGGTGTCACTGGCAGCCATAATTCTCGCCATCATTACATCGATTAAGGTGACAACCTGGGAAAGACATGAAGCCGAGTACTCTTTGAGGGCATCAGAGCAACGGGTAGTATCCCAGGAAATCGCAACTTACTCCCTGGAGGCCTCTTCCGGTAACAAGCAGGCTTTCAGTCAGTTGAAAGATTCACGCGAACGTTTTGAGCGCCTTCTGTCCGAAATCAGGGAGGGTGATGAGGCGGCCAGACTGCCAGCTGCTCCTGAGTCTATGAAGCCTGTTCTGGATGATATGGAAAGCGCCTGGTTCCAGTTAAGTGAAAATGCTGATGGTATTCTGCGTAGTCAGGACGCTATCGTCTCGGTGGGTGAGTTTATCGAGATTATTAATGAAACCGCACCCGAAGTCGTCGCCCAATTTGAAGAGATTGTGGACATTCTTGTGCAACTTGAGGTTCCTCAAGAGCAGATTTTCATTGCTTCTAAACAGTTGATGCTGGCCCAGCGTATTCAACACAGTGTAAACAACGTACTGGCCGGTGGTGAATTGAGTTCCCAGTCACTTGACCAGTTCGCCCTTGATTCAGGCCAGTTTAATGATGTGCTTAACGGCATGATCGAAGGTGATGAAAACCTCGGTATCGAGAAAGTGGCGGATGAAGAAATCCAGGAACTGTTGCAGGAAACCTCAGCGCTGTTCAGTTCCGTTAGCGACTACGCCGAGGAAATCATTATATTGACGCCTGAATTATTACCTGCGCTGGATGCAGCAAGTCTTGTTGCTGATTCTTCTGATAGGGTCAACGAACAAGCCAATGTAACGTTGACGGAGTTTTCAAAGTCTCCGGGACTATGGCATATCGGTGCATTCCAGATTGGTGCGACTACAGTGACCGCACTGGGTGCACTGGTTTTGATATTCCTGGCATTAACCGCATGGTCATTGATTTCAAATGCCAACCGTCGTCAGCGATTGACTGCTGAACAGAACGAGAAAAACCAGGAAGCTATTCTCAAACTGCTGGATGAAATGGGTGACCTTGCTGATGGTGATCTCACCGTAACCGCCACGGTGACTGAAGATATTACCGGAGCAATTGCTGACTCGATCAACTATGCGATTGAGGCACTGCGCAGCCTGGTAACCACCATTAACGAAACCTCGGTTCAGGTGACCGCCTCGGCCCAGGAGAGTCGCTCGACAGCCATGCATCTGGCGGAAGCATCCGAGCATCAGGCAGAACAGATTACTTCTGCAACAGAAGCGGTTGTCGATATGAGTACCGCGCTGGAAGATCTTTCCAGTGATGCCTATGAATCCCAGGATGTTGCCCAGCGTTCGGTAGATTTTGCAGGTAAGGGTAACGAGGCTGTAAATGACACGATTAAGGGTATGGATAACATTCGTGAGCAGATTCAGGAGACATCCAAACGTATCAAGCGACTCGGTGAGTCCTCGCAGCAGATCGGTGAGATCGTTGAGCTGATTGACGATATTGCCGACCAGACCAATATTCTCGCCTTGAACGCGGCAATGCAGGCAGCCATGGCGGGTGAAGCAGGTCGTGGCTTTGCGGTTGTTGCGGATGAGGTACAGCGACTTGCGGAACGTTCATCCAACGCAACCAAGCAGATCGAAACGCTGGTTAAAACCATTCAGGCCGATACCAACGAAGCGGTGGCTTCCATGGAAACCTCAACCACCGAGGTGGTTAACGGTGCCAAGCTGGCCGAAGGGGCCGGTGATGCCCTGAAAGAGATTGAAAACGTATCGAACTACATTGCCGATATCACGCAGAAAATGGCGAATTCAGCCAAGCTGCAGGCCGATGGTGCGACACAGATTCGAACCAACATGGGGGTCATCAAGGAAATCACCATTCAGACCAGAGAAGGTACCAACCAGTCAGCAGCATCCATTGATACGCTGGCTGAAATGTCTGATGAACTAGGTCGTTCGGTTGCCGGTTTCCGACTGCCTGAATAAACCAATGCCAGAGTAGATGAATGAACTCTCATATTTGCGTATCAACCCGACCTAGTCTGAAGGAAACCCCATGACGCAAGGACAGGACAGAAGCACTTTAAAGTGGCTTAGAGATGATCTGAATGAACTGATTCAGCAGGCGACTTTGCAGCTTGGAGAATTCGTGGATAAAGGACAGTCTGCGCAGATATCCGAGTGCCAGTCACTGCTTCATAAAATTCATGGCACCCTGAAAATGGTCCAGTTGACCGGTGCTTCCATGTTGACTGAAGAAATGGAAGCGGTAGCGCTAGCCATTGAAGAGGCTGCTGCAGCTTCAACCAAGGATCGTGTTGAAGCCCTGATGATGGCGCTGGTGCAGTTGCCGGATTACCTGGAACGCCTGGAAAAAGGTGCACCTGACCTGCCATTTTCGGTGCTTTCCATTATCAATGACCTCAGGGCTTCGCGTGATGCCGGGTTATTGTCTGAAACCGCATTTTTTGCACCTCATCTTAATCAGATGCTGGTCGAACAAACTGGTGGTGAGCCAAACCCAGAGATCAAGCAAGTCACTAAACAGCTCAGAATGCATTTTCATAAAGGGCTGCTTGGCTGGTATCGCCAGATTGAACCGGAAAAAAGTCTCAATCTGTTGCGCCAGGTCTTTAACCGTTTGTTAAAGACCTCGGGTACTTCTTGCAGTAAACGTTTGTGGGAAGCTGCACTGGCTCTGTCAACCGGTATCATGGAAGAAAGCATCGAAGCCTCCATCAGTGTAAAGTTACTGATCGGGCATCTCGACCGGGAAATGAAGTACGTCATTGATAAAGGTGAAGCAGCAAACGAATGTGGATTTGCACTGGGTTTGCTCAAGAACATGCTGTTCTATATCGCCTCTGCTGATTCAGATAATGCGCTGGTGACTGTTGTTCAGGAAAAATACGAACTCAAGGAAGCAGTAGAAGCCATGGGTTCGGATACATCTGAAGGCCTGGTGGATGAAGATCTGCTGGCTGCTGTGCGTGATGCAGTACAGGAAGATATCAACAAGATTAAGGATACCATTGATCTGTATATCCGTGGCGATCTCAGTGATCTGACTTCTCTGGTAGAATTATACGGTGTATTCGTCAAGGTGGCTGATACTTTTGCCATGCTGGGACAAGCGGGTATTCAGGAAAAAATCCGTACACACGCTGAATTTATCAAGGAAAAAGTCGAACCAGGCCAGCAGCCTTCAGAAGATGAATTAATGGCGATAGCCAGTGATCTGCTGTTTGTCGAATCATCGCTTGCCAATCTCTCCAAACTGCAGGCAACAGAAAAAGCAGCTGCACAGGGCGATCTGCCCTCTGGCGAAATCAACGCACACATTCATGTAGTGCTGCAGGAAGCCGCTGTCGAAATCAAGGCAGTCAAGGAAGTACTGGGTACTTATTTCGAATCGCCTGAAATCAATGCAGCCCTGGAAGAAACACCGGAGCGTTTTACGCGCATGTCGGGTGTTTTTCAGATGATCGAAGAAGATAACGCGGCACGGATCTGTCGCGAAGTTCGTGGTTACGTGCAGGATAAACTGCTCGGTCACCAGGTACCGGAAACTTCCGAACTGGATTTGCTGGCCGAAGTGGTGACCAGTATTGAATATTACATGGAAGCCTTGCTTGAAGATTCAGCAGACCTTCAAGGCATTATTGAATTTGCTGGTGAAAGCCTTGAGCAGTTATTGGGCCGCACTTTGTCAGAAGCAGCCGTTGTTGAGGAAGGTGAGGCTGAAACTGAAACATCGCTTGAGCTTTCAGAAATTGAGCAGGTGGTAGCTGATGAGGGTGTCGACGTTGAGCTGGAGATAGCTGAATCCGGAGAAGTCGAAGGGCTTGCGCTCGCTGCTGAGGATCTTTCTCTTGATGAGGCAGAGTCAGCAAAAGAAGAAACAACAGCAGAAGCCGAAGGTCTTGAGCTGGATGTAGCAGACCTTTCACTTGATGAGGTTGCAACAGAAGCGCAGCCGGAACAAGCTGAAGGTCTTGAACTGGATGTAGCAGACCTTTCACTTGATGAGGTTACAGCAGAAGAGACGCCGGAAAAGACTGAAGATCTAGCGCTGGATGTGGCAGATCTATCACTTGATGAGGTTGCGACAGAACAAGCACCGCAAGCTGAAGTGAAAGAGCCGGAACTGAATGTTGACGAACTTTCCCTTGATGATCTTGTAACGGAAGAAGCGCTGCCGGCGGAAACAGAGGGGCTGGAGCTTGAAGTCGATAATTTATCTGTGGATGAAGCAAGTGAGCTGGAAACCGAGCTGAATTCCGAGTTTCATGAGCAGCCAGAGCCAGAGCCAGAGCCAGAGCCAGAGCC
>JABDQZ010000217.1 GCA_013041975.1 Gammaproteobacteria bacterium | reverse complement strand
CATTGAGCTTTCGTACCAGGGTTCTTTCACTGCTCAGAAAAAAGTTTTTCACCAGTTGCTGTGTCAGGGTACTGCCACCCTGCACCACCTGACCTGCACGCAGATTGATAACCATGGCACGTGCAATGGATTTTATACTGACACCATGATGAGAAAAGAAATTACGGTCTTCAACAGCAATCAATGTCTTTATCATAACTTCAGGGATATCGCTGTTTCTGA
Organism: Gammaproteobacteria bacterium; assembly: GCA_013041975.1. Classification (GTDB taxonomy): domain Bacteria; phylum Pseudomonadota; class Gammaproteobacteria; order Chromatiales; family Chromatiaceae; genus JABDQZ01. Next base: position 2,870 of record JABDQZ010000217.1, on the reverse strand, counting down.
CCAGTATCCTGTCTTCATTATGCGCCGGGTATATGCTTTCTATCATCGGTGCTTCGAAGCGGATGATTGGTTCTTCCCGTCTGTTTTCCAGGTTGATAATGTTCTGAACGTTTTGCCCCTGGTAGCTAACCTTGAGAGCTTGCGAAGGTACTGCCTCATCCCAGAAATGAAACGCGCGGGTATAGATAAAGAAGCTGTTCCGCTGTTTTTTCCAGGTACCGGGAGCTCCAGGCTGTTTCTGCTGCCTGTATCCCAGGCGTTTGATTTCGGCTTCCAGTTGTTGCGGCGTAACATCAGCGCCAGCATACAGTTCCAACGGTCTGGCATAGACACGGGCAGGCACTGCCCAGCGTTTTCCCTCGAACTTAGTAGTAACAACCTGGTTTAAATAAAAGCTGTAGAAAAACAGTCCGGCGGCACCAAGCGCCGTACCCAGAAACAATAAACGAATCAGCCAGCGTTTTAAAAATGCAGTGAAGCGATTGTTTTTTCGTGGCGGCTTTTTAGAAGACCTTTTTTTAACCGCTCTCTTTTTTCTGACGGTGGTTTTTTTGCCGGCCTTTTTTTTAACCGTCTTTTTACGCGATGTATTTTTTCTTGGGGCCATTGTCAATCAGGTGATATCAGTTCTTGATACCAACACCCTTTTTCAAAAGCCACAAACTGAAAGCGCCAAGCGCCACAATAAAACCAATGATGATAGAAAAGGCGACACTTAAGGGAATATCACTACTGCCCAGCAATCCATAACGGAAAGCATTGATCATGTAGAACACGGGATTGATCATCGTCATATTTTGCCAGAACTCCGGCAGCATCGTAATCGAATAGAAAACACCGCCGAGGTAAGTCAGTGGCGTCAGCACAAAGGTTGGTACAATAGAAATATCATCAAAGCTGTTGGCATAAATGGCGTTAATAAAACCAGCCATGGCAAACAGAATGGAAGTCAAAACAAAAACCAGTAAGGTAATGGAGTAGCTATGGATCTGCCAGTCTGAAAAAAACATCGATACCATGGTTACCGTAATACCCACTACCATACCGCGTGCCACACCACCTCCAACATAACCCGCCAGGATCACGGCATTTGGCACCGGCGAAATCAGTAATTCTTCAATATGGCGCTGAAACTTGCTACTGTAAAAACTCGATACCACGTTGGCATAAGAGTTTGATATCACCGACATCAGAATCAATCCCGGCACAATGAAATCAATGTATCGATAACCATCCATTTCACCGATCTGTTCACCAATCAACTTACCAAAAATGATGAAATACAAGGCAGTAGTAATGGCAGGAGGCAATACCGTCTGGATCCAGATTCGCATGAAACGCAGGATTTCCTTGCTCAGAATCGCCTTGAATGCAATGTAATAACGCGTCAGCTTCATTGGTTAGCGATCTCTACTGACCATTTCAATGAACAATTGTTCCAGACGATTCTGCTTGTTGCGTAGCCCGGATATTTCAATACCTGCATCGCTCAGGTCTGCAAACATCTGGTTCATTCCCCTGTCCTGCTGCAGACACACTTCCAGCGTGGTGTCATCCAGCAATTTGGGATAGTAATCTGCAAGTGCATCGGTAACAGCAATCGGATGATGGCTGGTCAATACAAAACTCTGCGCATGCAAACGTTGCAATAAGGATGACATGCCGCTCTTCTCAACAATTTTGCCACAATTGATAATGGCAATATTGCGGCACAGGCTTTCAGCCTCTTCAAGGTAGTGTGTCGTCAAGATAATGGTAGTGCCTTCGGCATTGATACCCCGCAGAAATTCCCACATGGAACGACGTATTTCAATATCAACACCGGCAGTGGGTTCATCAAGTATCAATAAACGCGGCTCATGTACCAGTGCCCTGGCAATCATCAGGCGGCGTTTCATACCACCAGATAATGAACGCGACTCAACATCACGCTTTCCCCAGAGGTCGAGCTGGGTGAGGTATTTTTTTGCACGCTGCATGGCTTCCCTGCGCGGAATACCATAAAAACCCGCCTGGTTTATCACGATCTCCCCAACCGGCTCAAACTGGTTGAAGTTGAACTCCTGGGGCACCAGTCCAATCTGTTCTTTGACACTGACAGGATCAGCATCCAGATCATGACCCATTACACGCACGCTTCCGGCTGATTTATTCACCAGGGAACTAATGATACCGATGGCAGTGGACTTGCCGGCACCATTTGGGCCAAGCAATGCGAAAAAATCACCCTGCTCAACTTCCAGGCTGATATTATCCAGCGCCACATGTCCGCCAGCATAGGTTTTACAAAGATTTTCGATTGAAAGTGCGCGTGTGCTCATAAGGCGCGTATTCTAGCAACATGCAGCTAATGAAACATGCTTATTTTAGACAGTTTTAGAATTTACAGAACGGTTTTCAGACATTTCAAGCTAAGAACCAGCCCATATGTACATTCATTTTTTAAATTGGCTTTTCAGCATTTCTTACAATAGCTGATATTCAACAGGCACTACAAATTCCCAATTATCTCGATATATCCCCTGAGGTATCGGCTTGAAATGGTTAACTGCTGATACTGCCGCCATTGCCGCCTGATCGAGCATTTTATACCCACTGCTTTCAATAACACAGACATTAGTTATTTTACCATTGCCTTTTATTACAAAACCGACTTTAACAAGCCCTTGCTGACGCCTTTTTTTTGCCCGCTTTGGATACTTTTTATTCGCCTCAATAGCTCGCAGCAAATCAAGTTTATATTGCTCAACCAGTTTTTTATTCAAAATTCCCATTTGAGCAGGAAGCGCTGCAGGCTGTGATTCAGTTTCTGGCGAAGCCTTCTCTGAAACAGGAACCTTCTGTTCTTTAACAGCTGGTTCTGGTTCTGG
>JABDQZ010000211.1 GCA_013041975.1 Gammaproteobacteria bacterium | reverse complement strand
GGCTGATCCGGAGGTGGTGATTGAAGCGGCTAAACTAGCTGGTGTCCATGAACTTATCAGTCGAATGCCGCAGGGATACGATACCGAAATTGGGGAGGGTGGCAAGGCATTATCCGGTGGTGAACGGCAGCGAATAGCCTTGGCCCGTGCCTTGTACGGTAATCCAAAATTAATCGTTTTGGACGAGCCCAATGCTAGTTTAGATGCTAATGGCGAACAGCTTTTATTTAATACACTCATGACTTTGAAGGCTCAAAGTGTTACTCAGGTTGTCATCTCTCACCGTCGAGGCCTTTTACAACAGGCTGATAAAATACTGGTATTGAATAATGGTGGTATTCAGGCATTTGGTCCCCGAGAAGAAGTACTAAAGCAAATGGAACAGGCTTCAGAATAATGGAACAGCCATCAATACAACCAAAACCAGTACTCGGACTGCCAGCCTTGTTTGGCACAGTTGTCATTCTGTTATTCTTTGGTGGTTTTGCTGCATGGTCGGCTTTAGCCCCACTCGAAAGTGCTGCTATTGCTCGGGGCGAAGTCAGCGTTGAAACTAAGCGTAAAACCATTCAGCACCTGGAAGGTGGCATTATTGGAGATATTCACGTCACTGATGGCGATACTGTAAAGACTGGCCAGTTGTTGATCACGCTTGACGAAACCCAGGCAAAAACCAATCTTGATTTGCTACAAGGACGATATGACGCCGCATTGGCTATAGAGGCACGTTTGAAAACAGAGCGCGATGGTCTCGATACGGTGAGTTTCCCTGAGGCCTTAATAAGGCGCCAAGAGGAACCCCAAATTACCGAAATTCTTGATTCACAAAGACGCATTTTTTCAGCTCGGCAGTCGTCTCTGAAAGATCGACGTGCTGTCATGGAGCAAAATATTGCACAGTACGAAGAAGAAATTGTCGGATTACAGGGAAAAATTAAGGCACAAAACCAACTCATCAATTTCACCACTGAAGAGATAAAGGCTAACAAAGACTTACGTAAGAAGGGGATGGTCGGTAAGCAGAGAATGCTGGAATTACAAAAAGAAGCAGCAGAAGTTAAAGGTGAAAGAAGTGATAATCTTGCGAGCATTGCCAGGGTCAAACAGCGTATAGCTTCAACAAGATTGGAAATCAGTGAATTGGATACGATTCGGTTAAACGAGGTTGTGGATGAACTGCAAACTGTTAAGGCCGAACTGTTTGATTACCAGGAAAAAATTAATGCAGCAAAATATGTATTGAAGCGCACGAAAATCATAGCTCCTATTGCAGGGATTGTTGTTGGCATGAAGGTGCAAACGGTTGGGGGCGTGATTACTCCCGGTGAGGAGTTACTGGATATTGTGCCAACGAATGAGCGCCTGATCATTGAGGCACGTATAAATCCGGACGATATTGATGTCGTCCAGGAAGGGCTGGATGCTCATGTGCGGTTCACTGCATTCAGTTCGCGAAACTCGCTGCCAGTTGATGGAAAAGTTATTACGGTATCTGCTGACAGTTTAAAAGATGAACGTACGGGTGAAGTTTATTATTCGGCCAAGATAGCTTTAACAGGTGATCTCAAAGAGGCGCTGGGTGATGAAGGTATTTATCCTGGTATGCAGGTTGATGTGATGGTGTTAACCGGGACCCAAACCACGATTGACTATTTTTTGCGTCCAATCACACAAAGTTTTTCACATGCTTTTCGCGAGCAATAATTAATAGGAATCAACATGACCACCGAAGATAAAAAAGACTCAGCAAATACCCCTAAGATAAAAATGGCAGCTAACCCGCATCCTGTTGAAGAGGTTTACGTTGATGGAATCTCAGGCGTTTTTGGCCGTGGAGGCGTAATGAAATTAGATTGCTATCGTGTTGTGGGTATTGATAAGGAAGATAAAGCGGAAGTCAGGCAAATTACCCATCGTCTTGTTATCCCAAATTCAGCTGTACCTGAGTTGATGAAAGCTATGCAGGGTGTTGCGGATACTGTAAAAGCAGCACGAGACAAGCATGCCCATCAAACTACGAGTGAAACCGTACAATAAACTCGAAACTCGTTTTTCTTAGATAGGTAGATCAGCTATCCGGATTACAGCGGTCACTCAGTTAACTGCCTGACCAGTAAGTAACTTAATAATGTGTAAAGGAGTTATTAAATGCGCGCCAAATTTCAGCTTACTATCGTGTTTTTTTTCTTTTTCTTGCTCGGCCTGCCTGCTTTTTCTCAAAGTGATTCGTCAATTAAAGAGCTTAAAGAGCAATACAATCTGTTTAATAAGATAGCCAATAATTCTGACATCTTCTGGGTAGTACAAACTGATCACAATGAATTCGACCGCGATCTTAGCCATGGCCTAGATCCTGTTTTTGCTAGAGGAAAGTTTGTGAACCGTTCGGAATTCGAAGCATTTATAGGGCTGATATTAGTGCGCAATCCAGAAATAACACTCGAAGAAAAAGTTAATCTTATGACGGGGCACATCAATGCTTCTAAAAAGATTAAAGAAAAACTACGCAATAAAGTACTTCCAGATCTTGAAAAATTAATTAAAAAGCGTGAGAACTCTGTGAACCATAATACAAATGCCAGCTCCTATAATCCATCAAACTCATCATCCTTTGATTCTGTTCTGGAGAATATGACATCTAGCGAACATCTGGACTCATTGAATTTTGATAAAATTTTGGCCCAAAACAGTGGCGGTGGGACTGCCATACAAAATAATCGAAGAGATTCATTTGATGGCAATTGGAACGATGCGATCAACGACAATTATACAAGTTGCCCTAAAATAAAACCCGACAACCGCTCTTCATTCCGAGCCTATCCTAATGGCCAGACTTCCGGCAACACCTATCGAGAGTGTGCCTATTTTAAAAGTGGTGACCTCAAGCTCGAAACGTCATTTTTGAATGGAAAACAGGAGGGTCTGAGAACAGAGTATAGTTGGAGTTCCAAGTTCAATTTCGCCCATGTTAGCTATAGAACGAATTATTCGAATGGCAAGCGTAACGGATTAATGGAACATTATGCGCTAACAAAAAACGGGGCTGTTTATCGCAAGTGGTTTACAACCTATTCAGATGGTAAACAACATGGTGATGGTGCGGAATGGTATGAGAATGGACAGACAAGAAAAGAAACCACGTACTTCCAAGGTAAGCCAGTCCTTCAATATAACTATAGAAAAGATGGTACCTTTACTTATTGCACAAAATGGGATGCTGACCGTACGGTGAGAGATTGTAAAACTGGAAAACGTCGCTGATAAAATCTCACTCGTTGATATTGATATACTATTGAATTAATAACAACGTAGTAGAAGTGGATCCAGGTGAATGGGGAAAGAACAGATGTCTGAGG